>CAMFLJ010000254.1 GCA_945957335.1 uncultured Actinomycetes bacterium
CGGCGGTGCCGGCCCGGGCGGCGAGCACGCCCGCCATGAAGGTGGAGCTCACGGCGCCCATGCCGGGGGTGAGGACCCCGAGGCGGCCGGTGGCGGGTGCGATGTTCACGGCGTCGGTCATGCGGGCCAGGTTAGGTTCTGCTTCACGGTGGCGAGGATCACTTCAGGAAGACTGAACAGTGAGGCCTCGGCCGCAGGACCTGCGTCCCTGGGGCGAGCACGGGCCCGGGTGTAGACATCCGCCATGAAGAAGTGGGGGCCGCTCGTCATCCTCGCTGCCGCCCAGTTCGTGATGGTGCTCGACCAGGCCGTCATGAACGTGTCGATCAGCCAGCTCGTCGTTGACTTCAACACGACGGTCACCACGATCCAGGCCGTCATCACCCTCTACTCGCTGATGATGGCGATGCTGATGCTCACCGGCGGGAAGATCGGCGACATCATCGGACGCCGTCGGGCCTTCGCCATCGGCCTGGTGATCTACGGCTGCGGCTCGGCGCTCACCGCGGCGTCCCAGACCGTGCCGCAGCTGGCCCTCGGCTGGTCGATCCTCGAGGGCATCGGCGCCGCCCTGGTGCTGCCGGCTCTCGCCGCCCTGATCGCCGGCAACTACGAGGGCCGCGACCGCGCCGCCGCCTACGCGGTGATCGGCGGCGTCGCCGGAGCCGGCATCGCGGTGGGCCCCATCCTCGGCGGCTGGGCCACGACCGAGCTGTCGTGGCGGGTCGTGTTCCTCGGTGAGGTCCTGCTCGTGCTGCTCATCCTCGCCGGGCTGCGCATGCTCACCGACGCCCCCGGGCCCGAGAGGAAGCCCCGCCTCGACTACCTCGGCGCGGTGCTCTCGGCGTCGGGCCTCGGGCTGATCGTCTACGCCATGCTCCAGGCCAGCATCTGGGGCTGGATCCAGCCCAAGGACTCGCCGGTCGAGCCCTTCGGCTTCGCCCTCACCCCGTTCGTGATCGCCGCCGGCGGGATGGTGCTGTGGCTCTTCGTGCGGTGGCAGCGCCGGCGCGAAGCCAGGGGGACCGACCCGCTCGTGCACATCGGGCTGTTCCGCATCACCCCGCTGCGGGCCGGGCTGCAGGCGATGCTCTCGCAGAACCTCATCCTCATGGGCGTGTTCTTCACCATCCCCCTCTACCTGCAGCTCGTGCTGGGCTTCGACGCCCTCGACACGGGCATCAAGATGCTCCCGGTGTCGGTGGCGATGTTCCTCGCCTCGGTGGCCGGTTCCCGCCTCGCCCTGAAGTTCTCGACCCGTTCGATCGTGCGCAGCGGCCTGTCGGTCATCCTCGTGGCTGCGCTGCTGCTTCTGTGGACCATCCAGCCGTCCCTGCGCGGTGCCGGCTTCGCGCTCGCCATGGCCCTGCTCGGCCTGGGCATGGGGCTGATCGCCTCGCAGGTCGGCAACGTGGTGCAGTCGTCGGTCGACGCCTCGGGCCGCAGCGAGGCCGGCGGCCTGCAGTACACCTCCCAGCAGCTCGGCTCGGCCATCGGCGTGGCGCTCATCGGCGCCATCGTGCTGTCGGGCCTCACCGCCACCTTCCTCGACAAGATCGAGAGCGACCCCCGGATCACCGACCAGGTCGAGCAGCAGGCCACCGTCGCCGTGCAGGGGGGCGTGAGCTTCGTCTCTACCGACACCGTCGAGCAGGCGGCCACCGACGCCGGCCTGCCGCCCGACCAGGTCGAGGCGATCACCGAGAACTACAGCGACTCGCAGCTGGTGGCGTTGAAGGTCGGCCTGCTGGCCAGCGCGGCGATCGCCCTCGGTGCGCTGACCCTCACCGGCGGCCTGCCCAGCGCGAAGCCCGACGGCGACGACGGCTCTGTCGGTGCAGGCCCGCCTGACGGCGACGACGGGTCGAGCGACGCCCTGCCCGACGCCGCGGCGGTCTGATCCCGCCAGCCCGATCGACGCCACGAGGGTCATCGCGACCGTTTCGGTCGCCTCGGCTCTCACCGTCTCGTCGGTCCGGATCCCGCGAGGGGCCGGACGACCGATTCGGTCACCTCGGCTCTCACGTGACCCGTTGCGCACTTCGGTCGTCGTCGAGGCATCTGAACCGATGCCGGTGATCGTTCAGGGTTGCTGAAGTACCGTCGACCGGCGTGCCCGCCACCGACCCGCCGCTGCCGGCGCTCACCGTCCCGCAGCTGAGCTACCTGGTGGCGGTGTCGACGTCGCGCACCTTCGCCGAGGCCGCCGCGTCGCTCGGCGTGACGACGTCGGCGCTCTCGCAGGGCATCTCGGAGCTGGAGCGGCGGCTGGGCGTCGAGCTGTTCGAGCGGGTCGGCCGGCGCCAGGTGCTGCGACCCGAGGCGGCCGAGGTCGTCGCCTACGCCCAGCGGGTCGTGGCCGACACCCGCGACCTGGCCCGGTGGGCGGCCTCGGCCCGGGCGGGCACCAGCGGCCGACTGCGGGTTGGGATGATCGACGCCGCCGCGGTCGCGCACTTCCCCTCGCAGCTCCGGGCGTTCCGGAAGGCCAACCCCGAGGTCGAGCTGCACCTGGTGGTGGCGCCGTCGGGCGAGCTGCTCGACCAGCTGCGGGCCGGTGCCCTCGACGTGGCGGTCGTGGTCGACCCGCCGACCGCGGCCGGTGCCGACGGGCTCGACGTGGTGGCGCTGCTCGAGGAGCCGCTCGTCGTGGTGGCGCCCGAGGGGCGTGAGGTGGTCCCGCCGGGGGAGTGGGGCCCGTGGGTGCTCTTCCCGCGCGGCTCGCACACGCGTGCCACCGTCGAGCGCGAGCTGCGGGCCCTGGGCGCGCCGGTGGAGGTCGTGGCCGAGTCGCACCAGCCCGAGGTGTTGCGGGAGATGGCCCGCCTCGGCGTGGGATGGACGGTGCTGCCCGAGGCCCAGGCCCGCGCCGGCCGCGGGCGCGGTGGCAAGGGCGTGGGCCGGGCGCTCACCTCGCGCCAGCTCGTGGTCGCCCGCCGCACCGGCCGCGTCGACCAGCCCGCCGCCGACCGACTCCTCGCCGCCCTAGGAGCCTGAGTTCGGGTCAGTTGCAGCTCTGGCCGAACGGGCACGGGGCGTACTGCCCGGCCGCTTGTTGCCAGCGGAGCTCGACGGTCAGCTGCGGCTCGGGTGTGGGCGCCTCCGGCGGGAAGACCATCGCCGTCCATTGACCCTCATCCGGGATCACGAGTGAGTCCGCGAACGCGATCGCGTCCTCTCCGCTGGCGGCGCCGAGGAAGCGCAGCCGCCAGTCGTAACCATCGCTCACCCAGCGCAACGACCGGGTGTGGGTCGGGTTGGTGCGATCGAGGGTGGTGATCGAGTAGTGCTCGAACTCACCAGCAACGCCTCTCACCGTCGCCGGGCTGAAGATGGGGCTCCACAGGTCGGGCGGACTGCCGAGACCGCCCTGCGTCGGTTCGGTCACCGGTTCCCAACCCGCCATCCCGGGGCCGAGATCCTGGTGGACGGACAGATCGAGCGTGAACGTGCCCTCGGGGAACCCGTCGGCCTCGAACCGGTAGGTCATGGCCATGTTCGGCGTGAAGCGAGGGACGGTGCGCCCCTCATCCTCCGGCAGCATGATCCGTGGGCTGCCGGTCCCGGCGGAAGGGGCGAGGACGTCGGCGACCTCGCTCGCGGAACCGGCGCCGGTGACGAGCACGACCCCGGAGTCGTCGAGCGCTCGGAGCCAGGTCGCGCGGTCGACCGGAACCAGGCTCGAGGCCATGCGCAGGAGGCGGGCCGCCGTGGCCCCATCGACAGGGACCGGAACGATCGAGTCGGCCGATCGCACCACCGGCTCGGGGGCCTCTCCGACACTGCCCGCATCCCTCCACTGCTCGACCGCTCGCTGCCATTCCACGTCGAGCGCGCGGCGATCCTCGTCGGCCTCCGTTGCGTCGGTCAGCTCGGCCGTGATCCCCGCGCTCGGGTGCCAGAGGATCGACGATCTCAGGCCGGAGTCCGCGTACAGCACCGCGTCGGCGCCCTCGACGGTCTCCCGCCGTTCCGATGGCCAGGCGCTGGCGACGACGTCCCGGTCCCCGTCGACTTCGACAGTGAGTGTCACGTGCCTCGGGCCGTCCTCGTCCTCCACCACCGCATCGACGGAGTACCGGGCCCAGGGGGAGTACTCCTGGACCCTCCACTGTGAGTTGTCCGGGATCAGGAGGCGGGGGTGGTCCCAGTCCGCGGCCATGTCGTCGGACGTTCTGATGAGCCCCGGCCCGCTGACGCCGGTGTCGGTGTCGACGTAGGGGGCGCTGTCGGTCGCCGATGAACGCAGCAGCACGCCGACCGTCCCGGCGATCAGCACCAGGGCGGCGACCGCGGCGAGCCAGGTGGCCCGGCGGGCTCGTCGTCGGTGGGCGATCCGCGCGCAGATTCGGTCGAGGCCGTCGGCCGGCTCGGTCACCGTCTCCGCCTCGGCGGTCATGGCGGCGACGAGCCGCTGCTCGAAGGCGTCGAACGTGTCGAAGGTGTCGGTGGTGGTCATCGCTCCACCGCCTCTCGCAGCTGGGTGAGCGCTCGGCTCACGGTGGACTTCACGGTCCCGACCGGCACGTCGAGGGCCGCGGCGACCTCGGCCTCGGAGAGGCCCTCGTAGTAACGCAGCACCACAGCGGCCCGTTGGCGGATCGGCAGCCGGGCGAGGGCGTCGAGCAGCTCGCGGGCACCGAGGTCGGCGTACGACGCCGTGAGGGAGGGCCGTCGGTCGCGCTCGAGCCGACGACGCCGCTGCACGTCACGGCATCGGTTGACGACGCAGCGGCGCAGGTAGGCCCCGTGGTCGTCGATGCGGCCCCAGCGCTCGTAGACCTTGGCGAAGGCGTCGTGCACCGCTTCCTCGGCGGCATCGGTGGAGTCGAGCAGGAGGTGGGCGACTCGCAGCATCGGCAGGTGCTCCTGCCGGTACAGCTCCTCGAACCCGTCGTCGATGTCGCCCACGCCGCCTGCTCGCTCCGTCCCGATGCCGGGTCCGCCGCCCTTCACGCCCCCTACGACGCACGAGAGCCGCTCAGGGTTCCACAGTTCTCGGAGCCCCGAGGAGAGCCTGGCTCGCTGATGTCATCCGCGCCGTAGAGCCGGGTGGGCGACCCGAGCGGATGCGACGGCGGCGATGGCGTTGGTCAGCAGGGGGATGGTCCAGAGGATCCAGGCAACGAGGGGACCACGGGCCCCTTCGCTCAACGCGTTGAACAGGATGGCGATCCACCAGACGCAGAAGACGCTGCCGACCAGCTCGGCGATGAAGGCGGGCACTCGACGCCCGCCGGCGACGCCCACGCCGGCGAGAAGCCACGCCATGCCCATCGGTGCGAGCACGACGGCGACGGGCGGGATCATGACGGCGGCCAGGAGCCAGATCGCCCCGGTCGCGACGCAGGCGGCGGCACCGATGATCGACCCCGGCGGCGGGGGCGGCGGGTCTTCCCACCAGGGCCGACGCGGGCGCCTCCTCATGTGCGGACTGCGGCGTCGAGGAGTTCGGGAGGCCGCGTCGGGACTCCGTTGCAGCGGCCCTGGAGCCAGCGCCCGAGCAGTCCCATCCCGATGAAGGCGACGGCGTTCACGGCGCCGTGCGCGGGCACCATGTCGGCGGTCGACAGCGCGGGCGTGCTCGCCACGTGCTGGGAGGTCGCCCAGGTCACGGCCAGCACCATCGGGGCCCAGATGGCCAGGCCCGACACCGCCAGGGCGAGGCGGGCCGTGGG
>CAMFLJ010000255.1 GCA_945957335.1 uncultured Actinomycetes bacterium
GCATGACCGACGGCCGGCCGGGTGATCCGGCCGGCCCGTTGCGCGCCACGGTGGCAGGATCGGCGCCATGCGCACCCGCCGCCGTCGCCTGCCCGCCGTCGTCGCCGCCGTCGCGGTCGCCGTCGTCCTGGCGGTGGCCCTGCCGGCCACCGCCGTCCCCCCGACCCAGGCCTTCGCCGATCTCACCTCGGCGACGGCCGGCTCGCTCGACGGCACCGGGCTCACCGTCACCGGCTGCACCCCGTCGTCGCTGGGCACCACCGACCTGAGCGGCGCGGAGTTCGTCCCGCCGGGCACGGCCACCCAGCCGACCGTCACCTGCACCACCGACACCGGGATCGGCGTCTCCCTCGCCGAGGCACGCGACGGGCTCGACCTCTACCTCGTGGGCCTGACCCACCCCGCCTGCCTCCCGGGCGTGTACTCCATCACCACCGACGCCGCCGGCCCCCTCACCATCGCCTCCGGGTTCTCGAGCGCGACGCTCGTCGGGACCACGCTGACGATGCCCATCGACAGCACGAACAGCGGTGTGATCCACCTGGCGGGCGCGGTCACCAGCGTCGTCCTCACCGAGGGCTCCGGCACCTTCACCGCCACGTTCACCCTCGGCACCATGCACGTCGAGCCGACGACCACGACCACGTCGACCACCCTCGACCCCGCCGCCGTCGCCGGTGCGGGGGCGAGCGCGGTGACCCCCGCCTTCACCTGCTGATCCACCGTGGCCTCGTGCCCTCGACGGGCACGGTCGCCGTCAGCGGCGGGGCAGGTCGAGGATCTCCGCCGCCTGGTCGCAGGTGGCCACGGCCACTCCCAGGCGGTCGCACACGGCCACGGCCTCGGTGATGAGCTCGGCGTTGGTCGGGGTGCGGTCACCGGCGAAGAACTCGAGGCCGAGGTGGATGTGCCCGCCCCGCTCGACCGCGTACTCGGCGAGGCCGGTCTCGACGACGTCGCCGCCCACGACCGACACGGCCCACGGAACCGGGCAGTCGCCCAGCGCCTCGAGGTAGGCGTCGAGGGCCAGCCGGGTGGGCGGCAGGCCGAAGGGTGCGCCCATGTAGCCCCGGTCGGTGGCCAGGTAGAACTTGATCATCGAGCCCTGCGGCAGGGTGCCGGCGCGCCAGTGGGCGATGGCCGCTCGCAGGAAGCCCGGCTCGTACATGGCCAGGCTGGGCCCGACGCGGTCGGCGGTGGCCCGGGCGAACTGCTCGGTGATCGAGTCGAAGCTGTTCTGGTAGACGAACCCGCCCCGCGGGATGCCGTCCTCGTCGACGCCACCGAGGTTGACCGAGCCGGGGTCGCACAGGCTGACCCGCAGCTTGTCGGTGGCGGCGAGCAGCGCGAGGTGCTCCAGGTTCAGCACGCCGTCGATGGCGTTGGCGGTCGGGTAGATGAGGGCGTCGGGCCGGGCCTCGAGCACCGGGGCCCAGGCCGCCAGGTACTCGTCGGCCACCAGTCGGGGGTCGCCGTTGACGGCCACGTGGTTGTGCACGATGGCCGCCCCCGCCTCGAAGCTCGCCAGCGCGTCGGCGGCGATCTCCTCGGCCGAACGGGCCACGTTCGGGTTGGTGGCCTTCTGGGTGATCCCGTTGATGGCCGCTTCGATGATGACTGGTCCCCGATCCATGGCGGCACGCTAGATCGGGGCCGCCCCGGGTGGAGCCGAAAGCGGGGCGTCACGGCAAAAATGCCGGAGCCGGCTCGGGGGGAGAGCCGGCTCCGGGAAGAGGGTGGAGACCGAGGGGGGGACCGATCTCGACTTCCCTCATGCGAGGCCACCGGGAGGGGGGATCCCGTTCGTGTGTCCTCGTCGTATGTGGGGCTCAGTATGCGGCGAGGTTACCGATCGGTCCAACAGTTGTTTGCGATACATGCCATCATGTCGAGCGATGGACCTGCGCCAGCTCAACGCCGTCCTCGCCGTCGTCGACCACGGGGGCTTCTCGGCCGCCGCCCGTGCCCTGCACACGGTTCAGTCGAACGTGTCGACCCACGTGGCCCGCCTCGAGAAGGAGCTCGGCGTGTCGCTCATCGACCGGGCCACCGGCCAGGTCACCGAGGAGGGGGCGGTGGTCGTCGAGCGGGCCCGCCGCATCCAGGCCGAGCTCGACGCCCTCGCCGCCGACGTCGCCTCGGTGCGCGACCAGGTGGCGGGCCAGGGCCGCATCGGGCTCATCGGCACCACGGCCCGCTGGCTCGTGCCCGCCCTCGTCGAGACGATGGCCCAGCGCCACCCCCTGGTGCGGGTGGTCGTGCACGACGCCACCACCTCCGCCCTCACGCTGCAGCTCGAGTCGGGCGCCATCGACATGGCCGTGATGACCCTGCCCGTCGCCGACCCCGAGGTCGTCACCGAGCCGCTCTTCGACGAGGACCGGCTGATGATCGTGCCGGCCGGCCACCCGTTCTGGGCCCACGAGAGCATCACGCTGGCCGACCTCGACGGGCAGCCACTGCTGCTCGAACCGGCCGGGCGCCCGTTCCGGAACCACCTCGACGCCATCTTCGACGAGCGGGGCTACGAGCTCGTCGCCAAGGCCGAGGTCGACGGCACCCGGCTCATGACGTCGCTGGCGTTCGAGGGCTTCGGCGCCGCCATCGTGCCGGCCAGCGCGATCCCCGTCTGGCTCGGCGGTGCGTGGCGCACGATCCCGGTCGAGGGCCTGGCCGGCCGGTCCGTCGGACTCGGCACGCGCCGCCAGGGGTTACTCTCGGCCCCGGCACGGGCCCTGCGCGACGTGCTCCGGCAGGTGATCGCGGAGCGTGCGGCCCACCAGCCCGGGATCCACCCGGTGCGCGACACCTGACGCCCGCCCCGGCGGACGTAACCCCCCGACCGGGGCACCGGTCGCACCCTCAGATGGCCTCCCTCCCTCCCCGCACCAGACCCGGCCCGACCACCGCCGCGCCCTCCGGTGCCACGCCCTTCGGTGCGTTCTCGCCCGTCGAGGGCCGCGGGGTGCAGATCCGGGCCAAGGTGCCCGGGGTCGTGCAGGCCTGGATCGACGAGCTCGACACGGTCCACGGGCCCCGCGAGGTCGTGATGGTGAAGGTCGGCGCCAACGAGAAGGCCGGCGCCCTCTCGCCCCGCGACGGCGAGACCATCGCCGAGGCCGCCCACGTGGCGCTGTCGCAGCGCCTCCCGGTGATCGTCGAGATGTCGTCGTCGGGCGCCGACATCGGCGAGGGCCTGGCCGCCCTGCACGGCTGGGGCCAGGCCGCCAAGGCGCTGAGCGCCTGCTCGGGCGTGGTGCCCACCGTGATCGTCGTCGACGGCCCCGCGGTGTCGGGCCCGGCCCTGCTGCTCGGCATCGCCGACCACGTGGTGATGACCAGCGAGGCCTACGCCTTCGTGAGCGGGCCCCACATGGTGCGCGAGTTCACCGGCGTGCCCATCGAGAAGGTCGACCTCGGCGGCTCCGGCAGCCACGCCCGCAACACCGGCGTGGCCACCGTGGTCGTCGACGACAGCGACGCCGCCCGGGCCGCGGTCGCCGCCCTGTTCGACTTCCTGCCCTCGCACAACGACGAGCTGCCGCCCCGGATCCCCACCGACGACCCGGCCGACCGCCCGGTGCCCGAGGCCGGCGAGGTCATCCCCGCCACTCCCACCGGCAGCTACGACGTGCGCACGGTGATCCGCTCGCTGGCCGACGAGGGCGAGGTCCTCGAGACCCGGGCGTCGTGGGCGCCCAACCTGGTCACGGCCTTCGGCTCGATCGACGGTCGCCCGGTGGGCTTCGTGGCCAACCAGCCGTGCGCCCTCGCCGGCACGCTCGACATCCCGGCCTCACAGAAGGGCGCCCGCTTCGTGGCGTTCTGCGACGCCTTCAACATCCCACTGGTGACGCTGATCGACACGCCCGGCTTCTACCCGGGCAAGGACCTCGAGTGGCGAGGCATGATCCGCCACGGCGCCCAGATGGCGTTCGCCTACGCCCGGGCCACGGTCCCGCGGGTGAACGTCACCCTGCGCAAGAGCTACGGCGGCGCCTACATCGTCATGGACTCCAAGCGCATGGGCAACGACCTGGCGCTGGCCTGGCCGTCGTCGGAGATCGCGGTCATGGGCGCCAAGGGCGCGGTCGAGATCCTCCACCGGCGCTCCACGCCCGAGGAACGGGCCGACCTCGAGCAGGCCTACGAGGCCCGCCTGCTCAACCCCTACATCGCCGCCGAGCGGGGCTTCATCGACGCCGTCATCGACCCGGCCGACACCCGACGCGAGCTCGCCGCCGCCCTCGCCGTGCTCGAGGACAAGCGGGAGCACCTCCAGCCCCGCAACCACGACAACACGCCCCTCTAGCCCGGGAGCCGCGACGAGCGCGGCCCGGCCCGCGGCGAGCCCCGTGTGCCGCCGGGGCCGGCGACCTACCCTCCTCCCCGGACACCAGGGGAACGAGGGGGACCAGTGGGGACGACAGAGACGGGCACCAGAGGGATCACCGGGCTCGACGTCAGGCCGGTCGGAGGCCATCTCGGCGCCGAGGTGCGAGGCGTCGACCTGCGCGCGGTCGACGCCGACGACGTCGCCGCACTGAAGGACCTGCTGCACGAGCACGAGGTGCTGTTCTTCCCCGGCGCCGGGCTCGACGAGGACGAGCACATGGCGCTCGGGCGGGCCTTCGGCGAGGTCGCCATCTTCCCGATGTCGAGGCTCTTCGGCGCCACCGAGCCCAAGTTCCAGACCATCACCGACGGCCCCGACAGCCCCCCGACGGCCGACTCGTGGCACACCGACGTCACCTGGACCGAGGAACCGCCCGACTACGCCCTGCTCATGGCCACCGTCGTGCCCGAGCGCGGCGGCGACACCCTGTGGGCCTCGATGACCGCCGCCTACGAAGGCCTCTCCCCCACCATGCAGGCGATGATCACCGGCCTCGAAGTGGTGCACGACAACAGCAGCTTCATCGACGCCGCCCGCTGGAAGACCAAGTCGGGCGGGGGCGACGAGAAGGCCGTCGACGAGCTGATGGACCGCCTCCAGGCCACGTACCCGCCGGTGGTCCACCCGCTCGTGCGGACCCACCCCGACACCGGCCGCCGGGCGCTGTTCCTCGGCGGCGGTTTCATGCGCCGGATCGTCGGGCTCCACGACGACGAGAGCCGGGCCATCCTCGACCTGCTGACCCGCCACATCGACGACGCCCGCTACCACGTGCGGTGGCGCTGGGCCCCGGGCGATCTCGCCATCTGGGACGAGCGGTCGACGAACCACCGCAGCGCCGGCGACCACTTCCCGCAGCACCGGTCGATCCGCCGCATCGAGATCACCGGGTCGCGGCCCTACTTCGATCCGGACCGGGTCCCGGCGGCACGGACAGGGGCCGGGGGCCACTAGGATTTCCCCTCGCGGTGGCCCAGCGTCGTGCCACAGGAGTCGTCGTTCGCCCAGAGGCGATCGGCCCTTCCCCAACTCGCATCGTTCAGCCCGGCGTCGCGTCGGGTGTCATGCCGTCCCCCCGTCGAGGAACCCTGGAGCATCCGTGGCCGAGTCCGTAACCATCACCGACAACCGCACCGGTGAGTCGATCGAGATCCCGATCACCAACGGGGGCGTCGACGCCGCCCAGTGGTCGAAGCTGCTGCCCGGCATCTGGTTCTACGACCCGTCCTTCTCCACC
>CAMFLJ010000256.1 GCA_945957335.1 uncultured Actinomycetes bacterium
GTGGACGGACTCGCGGCAGCGCCGGTTGAACTCGGCGATGCCGAAGGCCTCGATCTCGTGCTTGGTCTTCAGCCCGAGCTCCTTCTCGACCTCGAGCTCGACGGGCAGGCCGTGGCAGTCCCAGCCGCCCTTGCGCGGCACCTGGCGGCCCCGCATGGTCTGGAAGCGGGGGTAGATGTCCTTGAACACCCGGGCCCACACGTGGTGGAGGCCGGGGCGCCCGTTGGCGGTGGGCGGGCCCTCGTAGAAGATCCAGGGCTCGTTGCCCTCGCGCAGGGTGCGGGCGGCGGCGACGATGTCGTCGTCGCGCCAACGGTCGAGCAGGCGCTGCTCGAGCGCGGGGAGGTCGAGATCGGGGGCGACAGGGCCGAACGGCATGGGGGAGAAGCGTACGCGGTGGTGCCAACCTCCCCGTAACGGGACAGGTTGCCCCCCTGGTGACCACTGACATAGCCTCCGGCGTTCTTTGTGCGGGACCGAGGAGGTCACATGGCCAGGACGACCACCGGTGTGAAGGCCTCGACGAAGCCCGCCGCCACGACGAAGAAGGCTTCCGTGAAGACCCCTGCCGCCAAGACCGCTCCCGCTTCGGCCACCCGCAAGGTGACCGCGAAGGCCACCGCCAAGGCGCCGGCCAAGAAGGCCGCCCCCGCGAAGAAGGCCGCCCCCGCCAATAAGGCGGCGCCGGCCAAGGCCACCGCCACCAAGAAGGCCGCCCCCGCGAAGAAGGCTGCCGCACCCGCCAAGAAGGCCTCCGCGGCCAAGACCCCGGCCAAGAGCGCCACGACCTCCGCCAAGGCCCCTGCCAAGAAGGCCGCCCCCGCCAAGGCCCCGGCCAAGAAGGCCGCACCGGCCAAGGCCCCGGCCGCCAAGGCTGCGCCCGCCAAGGCCGCCCCGGCCAAGGCGCCGGCCAAGAAGGCCGCCAAGAGCCCCTTCGACGCCAAGTTCCTCGACGCCCAGAAGGCCCTCCTGCTCGAGGAGCGCGGCCGCCTGGTGCACGACGCCGACATCCTCACCGCCGAGGCCTACGACCTCGCCCAGGGCCGCGACCCGGGCGACGTGCAGTTCGACGAGGAGTCGGGCGAGGGCGACACCCTGCAGGTCGAGCGTGAGCGCGACCTCGCCCTCTCGGCGCAGTTCCGCCAGCAGGTCGAGGAGATCGACCGGGCGCTCGAGAAGATGAAGGACGGCAGCTACGGCATCTGCGAGGTGTCGGGCACGCCGATCCCGAAGGAGCGCCTCAAGGCCATCCCGTGGGCGCGCGAGCGCGTCGAGTACAAGGTCGGTGGCTTCGGGCGCCGCTGAGCCCCACCGCCTCCTCCCTCGTGCCCTCTTCCCCCTCGGGAGCGAGCCCGGTGCCCACCCGGCCCGGCACCCGCCGGATCCTGTTCGCCGCGGTCGCCCTCGGCTGGATCCTCGTCGACCAGCTCACCAAGAGCTGGGCCGTCCGTCGCCTCGACCACGACCGCACCATCGACGTGGTCTGGACGCTGCGGCTCAACCTCGCCTTCAACTCCGGCGCGTCGTTCAGCCGCGGCCAGGGCATGGGCAAGTGGATCGCCCTCGTCGCCCTGGTGATCGTGGCCCTGCTGGTGTGGCAGGCCCGCAAGGTCCGCAGCCGGCTGGCCGCGGTGGCCCTCGGCATGATCGTGGGCGGCGCGCTCGGCAACGTCATCGACCGGGCGTTCCGCGACGGCAGCGGCGGCTTCCTCGGCGGCTCGGTGGTGGACTTCATCGACTTCCAGGGGTGGCCGATCTTCAACGTGGCCGACATGGGCGTCGTGGTCGGCGCGATCCTGCTGGTCGTGGCCAGCTTCCGCGCCCCGCCCGAGGACGAGCCCGACGAGGTCGAGGCCTCCGCCGCCGCCGGCACCGCCACGCCCGACGCCGCCGGCACGTCCTCCGACGACCCCGAGGACGGCTGACGTGGGCGTCGTCGAGACCGTCCCCGGCCCCCTCGACGGCGAGCGCATCGACCGCGTCGTCGCCATGGTGACCGGCGCCAGCCGGACCCAGGTCACCGAGTGGCTCTCGGCCGGCCTGGTGCGCCGCAACGGCACCGTGGCCACCACCCGCTCGGCGCGGGTCGCCGAGGGCGACGTGGTCGAGGTCGACGTCGACCTCGACGCCGGCCCCGTGGCGCTGGTGCCCGAGCCCGACGTCGTCGTCCCCGTGATCTACGAGGACGACGACCTCCTGGTCATCGACAAGCCCGCCGGGCTGGTGGTGCACCCCGGCGCCGGCAACGCCACCGGCACGATGGTGCAGGGGCTGCTGGCCCGCTACCCCGAGATCGCCGGCGTGGGCGACCCCGAGCGCCCCGGCGTGGTGCACCGCCTCGACAAGGACACGTCGGGGCTGATGATGGTGGCGCGCAGCCAGGCCGCCTACACCGAGCTGGTGGCGATGCTCGCCCACCACGAGATCGAGCGCTGCTACCTCACCCTCGTCTGGGGCATCCCCGACTCGGCGAGCGGCATGGTCGACGCGCCGATCGGCCGCTCCGCCCGCGAGCCCACCCGCATGGTGGTGAGCGCCCAGGGCAAGGAGGCGCGCACCCGTTACGACGTGGTCCAGACGTTCACCGACCCGGCGCCGTGCGCCCTGGTCGAGTGCCGGCTCGAGACGGGCCGCACCCACCAGATCCGCGTGCACATGTCGGCGATCGGCCACCCGGTGGTCGGCGACGACCGCTACCGCGGCGTGAAGCCGGCCATCCCGACGCCGCGCATGGTGCTGCACTCGGCGGCGCTGTCGCTCGACCACCCGGTGCGCAACGACGAGCACCTGTCGTTCGAGTCGCCCCTGCCGCCCGACCTGGCGGCCGTGGTCGACGGGCTCAGTGGGAGCCGGCCCACGGCGGGATGACCGTGGGGGTCGACTTCTCGCCCGGCCACTCGGCGTCGCCGCGGGCCATGGTGACGATGTCGGCGAGGGTGGCGGCCTCGAGGTAGCGCCGCATGTGCTCGCCGACGTCGGCCCAGACGGCCAGCAGCACGCACTGGCCCTCGTGGTCGCAGGCGCCGTCGGTGTGGGGCTGGCCGAAGTCGCCGGCCACGATCGGGCCGTCGACCGCGCTGACGATGTCGGAGAGGCTGATGTCCTCGGGCGCCCGGGCCAGCACGTAGCCGCCGCCCACGCCTCGCTTCGAGCGGACCAGCCCCGCGCCCTTCAGGGCGAGGAGGATCTGCTCGAGGTAGGGCTGGGGCAGGCCGGTGCGCTCGGCGATGTCGCGCACCGACGTGGGACCGCCCTCGTCGAGGTGCAGGGCCAGCGAGAGCAGGGCCCGACTGGCGTAGTCGCCGCGCGTGGAGACCTTCACGGGCTGCATCGTAGGGGGCGGACCGGCGGACGGGGCGCGACGGCGTCTCGGGCCCCGATGTGACGGGTCGTCAGCATGCGGGGCTACCGTGACCCGGGTACTGGAGGTCTGGGGTGACCGACGAGCGTCCGCTGCTCCCCGACTACGACGGGGCATGCATCACCAACATCGTGCCGGCGCTCCTCGAGCCGGGTCAGTCCTGGCCGTCCTGGTTCCCGGCGCTGGCGGAGGACGCCGACCAGGTGGTGCTGCTGGTCCTCGACGGCCTCGGCTGGAACCAGCTGCAGGCTCGGCCCCACGTCACCTCCACGATGCGGTCGCTCGAGGGCGGGCCCATCACCACCGTCGCCCCCTCGACCACGGCGGCCGCACTCACCTCGATCACCACCGGCATGGCGCCGGGCGCCCACGGCGTCATCGGCTACCGCATGGCCGTCGACGGTGAGGTGCTCAACGTGCTGCGGTGGCAGGCCTCGGGGCGTGACGCCCGGGCCAGCATCCCGCCCGACAAGGTGCAGGTGAACGAGCCCTTCGCCGGCCAACGACCGCCGGTGGTCACCAAGGCCGAGTTCCGCAACACCGGCTTCACCATGGCCCACCTCGACCGCACCCGGCTGGCCGGCTGGCGGGTCACCTCCACCCTGGTCACCGAGGTCGCGCAGCTGCTGCGCCGGGGAGAGCCGTTCGTCTACGCCTATTACGAGGGCATCGACAAGGTCGCCCACGAGTACGGCCTCGACGAGTTCTACGACGCCGAGGTCCGATCGGCCGACCGCCTCGTCGCCGACATCCTCGAGGTGCTGCCCCGCGGTGCCGTCCTGGTCGTCACCTCCGACCACGGCCAGGTCGACGTGGGCGATCGCATCATCAC
This sequence comes from uncultured Actinomycetes bacterium, assembly GCA_945957335.1. Classification (GTDB taxonomy): domain Bacteria; phylum Actinomycetota; class Acidimicrobiia; order Acidimicrobiales; family Acidimicrobilacustridaceae; genus CAMFLJ01. Next base: position 4,194 of record CAMFLJ010000256.1, read on the forward strand.
CCCGGCGCCCGAGGTGATGGCCCACGTGCACCAGCAGTCCGGCGAGGGCCGGTTCCGCTGGCTCCACGCCCGGCCCGGCCACGCCCGCCAACTGTTCGAGGCGGCCACCGCGCACCACTCCGACACCGGGTGGGTGGTGTCGGTCGACCAGGTCGTCGACGAGCACTGGCTCGGCCCCGTGCTGATCGAGCCGGCCCGCAAGATGCTCGGCGACGTGGCCCTGGTGGCCCGTCAGCCCGTGAGCTACCACGACCCCGCCGACAGCGGTCCCTTCGAGCTCATCGCCCGCCACGGCTCGCTCACCGCCGACGAGATGCTCGTGCCGCTCCTCGTCGGTCGCTCGTAGTTCGCGTGCGCACGTTCACCCTCGACGAGGCCCGCGAGGTCGCGGCCACCGTCGTGGAGCTCGGCGACGAGGTGATCGAGGTGCGGGCCGAGCTGGCCACGGTCAGCGCCGGGGCCGCAGTCGGGTCGCTCGCCGAGAAGAAGGGCCTCGAGGCCCGTCTGGCCGAGCTGCTCGACACCATCGTGGGGCTCGACGTGCAGCTCAAGGGCTGGGCGCCGCTGCTCGTCGACATCCCCGTCGAGCACGACGGCCGCGTGGTGCTGCTGTGCCTGCTCGAGGGCGACCGCCAGCTCGGCTGGTACCACGAGGTCGACCACGGCTTCGCCGGGCGGCGGCCGCTGTCGCACCTCGGGATCAGCTGAGCGGCTCGGGCCCGGTGTAGATCGCCCTCGGGCGGTAGCGCAGGGGCCGCTCGTCGTACTCCTCGAGCACGTGGCCGACCCATCCGGCGGTGCGGCCGGTGGCGAACACCCCCTCGGTGGCGCCGAAGGGCATGGCGCCGGCGAGGGCGAGCGCACCGAGGGCGAAGTCGATGTTGGGCTCCCGGCCCGAGGCGTCGACGCAGAGGCGCCGGACGGTCTCGATGGTCCGGGCCGCCGATGCCGCGGCGATCGATCCGACCCGTTCGAGCAGCAGCTCGGCCCGGGGGTCGATGCCGTCGTAGAGCGAGTGGCCCATGCCCGGGACGTGCTCGCCGGCCTCCAGGGCGCCCTCGACCGCGGCGGCCGGGTTCCCGGTGGAGAGCGCCTCGGCCAGGATCCGGTGCGTGCCGATGGCGGCGCGGCCGTGCAACGGGCCGCTCACCGCGCCGATCGCGGCGAGCACGCAGGCGAACGGATTGGCCCGGGTGGAGGCGGCGACGCGCGCCGCGAGGGTGGAGGTGGCCAGCTCGTGGTCGGCGAGCAGCACCAGCGCGGCGTCGAGGGCGCGGACCCGCGCCGCGGTCGGGCGCTGCGGCGAGAGGCGGGGCCACAGCTGGGCGGCGATGCCGGCGTCCTCGCCGGGCAGCGTGCCGAGCGGCAGGGGAGTGCGGGCGAACACGCCGAGCATCGTGCGGGCCTTGCGCTGCAC
>CAMFLJ010000257.1 GCA_945957335.1 uncultured Actinomycetes bacterium
GACGTCGATCTCGATGGTGGCCACGTGCTGCGAGGGCCCGATGAGCACGGGCTCCCCGTCGAGGTCGTCGTCGGGCGGGAGCACGACCTCGGCCGAGCCGCCGGGCATCACGACCTGCACCTCGCGGCCGACCAGGCCCCAGGTGTGGGCCAGGTGGGCCGCCGCGGTGGCGCCGGTGCCGCAGGCCTCGGTGACCCCGGCGCCGCGCTCCCACACCAGCAGGTCGAGGGTGTCGGGGTCGCTCGCCGGGGCGATGAACTCGACGTTCACGCCGGCGGGGAACTGCTGCTCGATCCAGCTGCCGGTTCCCACGAGGTCGACGCCGTGGAGGTCGGGCACGAGCACCACCAGGTGGGGGTTGCCCATGTCGGCGGTGGCGTGGCGGGCGTCGGCCAGGCGCTCGGACACGGCGACGGGCACCTCGGGCCCCTCACCGACCGGGCCCATCGTGACGTGCACCTGGGCCAGGCGGTGGTCGGCGTCGTCGTGCACCACGAGCTCGCGCAGGCCTCCGTCGGTGGCCACGAGGTAGGTGGCCTCGTGGTCGTCACGGGCGCGGGCCAGGGCCTGGCCCAGGCAGCGGATGCCGTTGCCGCTCATCTCGGCCCGGCCTCCGTCGGCGTTCCAGAGGTGCATCACCAGATCGATCGGCCGGCCGTCGGGCGCGGTCTGGCCGGGCGCGGGACGGGCCCCGACGATGAAGCCGTCGGCGCCGAGGCCCCGGCGGCGATCGCACAGGGCGCGGGCGATGGTGGCGTCGCCGTGGATCGGGCCGTTGACCTCCTCGAGGGCGACGAGGAAGTCGTTGCCGAGGCCGTGGTGCTTGGTGAGCTGCATGGTGTCCAGTCTGGGGCCGGGCGGCCGGGATCAGTCTCCCAGGATGCCGTCGAGGCGGGCGAGCGCGTTGGGGTCGGCGCCGCCACCGGCCGGGGCGGTGGGGAGCCACTCGACCCTGGGGTCGCGGCCCCACCAGCGCTGCTGGCGGCGGGCGAAGCGGCGGGTTCGGCGCACGGCGTGGTCGAGCGACTCGTCGAGGGGCGTGCCGTGCTCGAGGTGGTCGAGCAGCTCGGCGTAGCCGAGGGCCTGGCGGGCGGTGCGCGAGAGGCCGTCCGGCCGGGCCAGCAGGGCCTCGACCTCGGCGAGGAAGCCGGCCTCCATCTGGGCCCGGTACCGCTCCTCGATCCGTTCGTCGAGCAACGGTCGCTCGATGGCGAGCGCCACCACCGGGAACGGCAGCGGCGGGTGCGACTCCAGCCCGGGACCGTAGGACGAGAACGGACGGCCACTGCCGACGGTGACCTCGAGGGCCCGCACCACCCGGCGCCGGTTGGTGGGCTCCATCCGCCCCGCCGCCACGGGATCGAGGTCATGCAACCGGGCGAACAGCGCAGCGGTGTCGGGCTCGGCGTCGAGCTCGTCCCTCACGTCCGGGTACTGCCCGGGGATGTCGAGCCCGTCGACCACGGCCTGCAGGTAGAGGCCCGTGCCGCCGACGAGCACCGCCCGGCGGCCTCGTGCCTCGATCTGCTCCAGCACGACCAGGCAGTCGCGCTGGAAGCGGGCGACGGTGTAGTCGTCATGGGGGTCGCACAGGTCGAGGAGGTGGTGGGGCACCTCGGCCTGCTCGGCGGTGGTGGGCGTGGCCGTGCCGATGTCCATCCCCCGGTAGACCTGCATCGAGTCGACGGTGACGAGCTCGACGTCGTGATGGCGGCGGGCCAGCTCGAGGGCCACCGCGGACTTGCCCGACGCGGTCGGGCCGACGATCGCCAGGTGGCGCCCGTCGGGCCGGAACGCCGGCGCCGGGCTCACCCGGCGGCGACGGGGATGCGGGTGCGGTGCCTCGGCGTCGCCAGCACCTCGACCAGCTCGCCCCGGAGGAAGTGGGGGCCGGCGTCGAGCACCCGCGTGGTGGCCAGCGTGCCCGCCCGCAGGGGCCGGTCGGAGGCGAAGTGCACGAGCTTGTTCTGGGTGGTGCGGCCGGTGAGCACCGAGGCGTCGCGCTTCGACGGCCCTTCCACCACGACCTCCTCGATGCGACCGATGCGCTCGCGGTGCTTGGCCAGCGCCGAGCGCTCGACCACCACGCGGAGGCGCTCGAACCGCTCCCCCACCACCGCCGAGTCGACGGCCCGGCCGGGTTCGGCCTCGAGCGCCACTGCGGCCTCGGTGCCCTCGCGGGGCGAGAAGATGAAGGTGTAGGCGGAGTCGTACTCGGCGGCGGCGACGACCTCGAGGGTGGCCTCGAAGTCGGCGTCGGTCTCCCCCGGGAAGCCGACGATGATGTCGGTGGTGACGGCGAGGTCGGGGATGCCGGCCCGGGCGGCGACGAGCTTCTCCAGGTAGCGCTCGGCCGTGTAGCCACGGTGCATCGCGGCCAGGGTGGCGTCGCTCCCCGCCTGCAGGGGCAGGTGCAGGTGGTTGCACACCGCCGGGTGGTCGGCCATGGCGGCGATGGTCTCGGGCCGCAGGTCCTTGGGGTGGGGGCTGGTGTAGCGCACCCGGTGAATGCCCTCGACCGAGGCGACCGCGCCGAGCAGGTCGGCGAAGAGGGGCCGAGCCCGACGGGCCGGGTCGGCCGCCCACACCGCGCCGGCGGTGGCGGCGTCGAGGGGCGAGGCGGCGTCGGTGCGCAGCGACGTGGTGAGGTCGCGCCCGTAGGAGTTCACGTTCTGGCCGAGGAGGGTGACCTCGATGACCCCGTCGGCGGCCAGGCGCTCGACCTCGGCCACCAGCTCGCCGAAGGGGCGGCTGATCTCCTTGCCCCGCACGGCCGGGACGATGCAGTAGGCGCAGGTGTTGTCGCAGCCGACCTGGATGGTGAGCCACGCCGAGAAGTCGACCTCGCGCTTGACCGCGAGCGCCGACGGGAACGACTCGGCGTCGTCGAGGGCCTCGTCCCAGATCTCGATCACCGGGCGGCCGCCGTCACGGGCGGCGTGGAGCAGCTCGACGGCACGGTGCACGTTGTGGGTGCCGACGACCACGTCGACGTGGCCGGCCCGCTGCTGGATGAGGTCGCGGTCCTTCTGGGCCAGGCAGCCCGACACGATGATCTCGAGGCCGGGGCGGGCGTCCTTCTTCGACTTCAGGTGCCCGAGCTTGCCGTAGAGCTTGTTGTCGGCGTTCTCCCGGATGCAGCAGGTGTTGAGCACCACGACGTCCGCGTCGTCCTCGGACGCGGCCGGCACCAGGCCGTCGGCCTCGAGCAGGCCGGCGAGGCGCTCGGAGTCGTGCTCGTTCATCTGGCACCCGTAGGTGCGGATGGCGTAGGTCCGGGCGCTCACGGCCCGGAATCCTACCGGGAGGGCTCCGGCGGCCCCGCAGGCGGGGACGGTGTGCCCGGACGCGAGCGGTCCCGGGGCCTGGCCGGAGGCCCCGGGACCGTCGCACTGCGTGGACTGCCGGACGAGGATCAGTCGTCGAGGGAGATGGGCACGTCGTGCTCGGCGGTGAAGCCGTCCTCGGTGAGGTCGAGCTCGCCGGCCTCGTCGTCGACGCCGATGCCCATGGCGGTGCGGATGCGCTCGGACACCTCGACCATGATCTCGGGGTTGTCGGTGAGGAACTGCTTGGCGTTCTCACGACCCTGGCCGAGCTGCTCGCCCTCGTAGGTGTACCAAGCACCCGACTTCTTGACGAAGCCGAGGTCGACGCCGATGTCGAGCAGCGAGCCCTCGCGGCTGATGCCACGGCCGTACATGATGTCGAACTCGCACTGCTTGAAGGGCGGGGCCACCTTGTTCTTGACGACCTTCACCCGGGTGCGGTTGCCGACCACCTCGACGCCGTCCTTGATGGCCTCGATCCGGCGGATGTCGAGGCGGACCGACGAGTAGAACTTCAGCGCCCGGCCGCCCGGCGTGGTCTCGGGCGAGCCGAACATCACGCCGATCTTCTCGCGCAGCTGGTTGATGAAGATGCAGATGGTGTTCGACTTGTTGAGGTTGGCCGTGAGCTTGCGCAGGGCCTGGCTCATGAGGCGGGCCTGGAGGCCGACGTGGCTGTCGCCCATCTCGCCCTCGATCTCGGCGCGGGGCGTGAGCGCCGCCACCGAGTCGATGACGACGACGTCGAGGGCGCCCGAGCGCACGAGCATGTCGGCGATCTCGAGGGCCTGCTCGCCCGTGTCGGGCTGGGAGATGAGCAGCTCGTCGATGTCGACGCCGATGTTCTTGGCGTAGACCGGGTCCATGGCGTGCTCGGCGTCGATGTAGGCGCAGATGCCGCCGTTGCGCTGGGCCTCGGCCACCACGTGCATGGCGAGGGTGGACTTGCCCGAGGACTCGGGGCCGTAGATCTCGACCACGCGGCCGCGGGGCAGGCCGCCGACGCCGAGGGCCAGGTCGATGGCGAGGGCGCCCGTGGAGATCGTCTCGATCCCCATCGTGGTCTTCTCGCCCATCTTCATGACCGAGCCCTTGCCGAACTGCTTCTCGATCTGCCCGAGGGCCATGTCGAGTGCCTTGTCTCGCTCCACCGTGTCTCCTTTGTTCCTTTTGGTCTCTGTCGAGGAGGCCGGAGCGGTGTGCACCGGCGATGGTGTCGACCCTACGAAGGGGGTGTGACAGTGGCCCTCGAGCGACCTCGGCCCCTGCGGAATTCCACGACTGTAACTTCGAACCGCTGTTCGATGCAAGCATCGAACACTGTTCGAATGAGCACCCGGACCGCCGGGCTCCCGGGGCCCGCCGGTAGCCTCGCCCCGGGAGCCGATCCCCCCACCGGAGCGACCCTCAGGAGCCTGCGATGACCGACCTTCCCACCGATCCGGCCGAGCGCGAAGCCTTCCTCCGCGAGCGCCTCACCCCCCTCCAGTTCGAGGTCACCCAGCACGGCGGCACCGAGCGCGCCTTCACCGGCACCTACTGGGACACCCACGACGACGGCATGTACCGCTGCATCGTGTGCGACACGGCGCTGTTCTCGTCGGACACCAAGTACGAGTCCGGCTCGGGCTGGCCCAGCTTCTGGACCGCGATCGACGAGGGTGCCGTCGAGACCCGCACCGACTCCAGCCACGGCATGGTCCGCACCGAGGCGCTGTGCGCCAACTGCGGCGCCCACCTCGGCCACGTCTTCGACGACGGCCCCCAGCCCACCGGGCTGCGGTTCTGCATGAACTCGGCCTCGCTGCGCCTCGACACCGAGGCCCCCTCCGAGCCCTGAGCCGGCTCGCGGGGCCCGCGGCTCAGCGGGCGAGGAGGCGGCGGCGCAGCACCGAGAGCACGGTGATCACCGTGAACTGGCGGACCCGCTCGCGGTCGAACGGGTAGCGGACCATGCCGGTCTCGGTCACCCCGTCGACGGTGGTGGCGTAGAAGACGGTGCCGGCGGGCACGCCCTCCTGCTCGGCCGGCCCGGCCACGCCGGTGACGGCCACCGCCACGTCGCACCCCAGCACCCGGCAGGCGCCCTCGGCCATCGCGGCCGCGGCGTCCTCGGTGACGACGGGGCCCTCGGGCACGCCGAGCAGGTCGTGCTTCACCTCGCTGGCGTAGGACACGACGCTGCCGCGCACCACGTCGCTGGCGCCGGGCACCGCGGTGAGCCGCGAGGCGATCAGGCCGCCGGTGAGCGACTCGGCGGTGCCGAGCGTGAGCC
>CAMFLJ010000258.1 GCA_945957335.1 uncultured Actinomycetes bacterium
AGATTCGCCTTAGTCTCGTGGGCTCGGAGATGTGTATAAGAGACAGATGCAGTCCTGGGCGAGGCGGGCTGCGGGCCCGCCGATCGAGCCGAGGTAGAAGCCGCCGTGGCGGGCGCAGGCCTCGGTGACCGACTTCGAGCGGTTGCCCTTGGCCAGCATCACGTAGCTGCCGCCGTGCTGCTGGAACAGGTCGACGTAGGAGTCCATGCGGCCGGCCGTGGTGGGCCCGAACGAGCCCGACGCCATGCCGTCGGGGGTCTTGGCCGGGCCGGCGTAGTAGACGCAGTGGTCCTTCATGTACTGGGGCAGGCCCTCGCCGGCGTCGATGCGCTCCTTGAGCTTGGCGTGGGCGATGTCGCGGGCGACGATCAGCGGCCCGGTGAGCTCGACCCGGGTCTTGACCGGCAGCTTCGAGAGGGTGGCGCGGATCTCGTCCATCGGTCGGTTGAGGTCGATGCGCACCGCGGTGTCGTCGAAGTGGTCGTCGGTGAGCTCGGGCAGGAACTGGGCCGGGTCGTGCTCGAGCTGCTCGAGGAAGACACCCTCGGCGGTGATCTTGCCCAGCGCCTGGCGGTCGGCCGAGCACGACACGGCGATGGCCACCGGGCAGGAGGCGCCGTGGCGGGGGAGGCGCACGACCCGCACGTCGTGGCAGAAGTACTTGCCGCCGAACTGGGCGCCGATGCCGGACTCCTGGGAGACCTTCAGGATGGCGTTCTCGAGCTCGACGTCGCGGAAGCCGCGCCCGAGCTCGTTGCCCTCGAGGGGGAGCGAGTCGAGGTAGCGGGCCGAGGCCAGCTTGGCGGTCTTCAGGGTGTGCTCGGCCGACGTGCCGCCGATGACCACGGCGAGGTGGTACGGCGGGCAGGCCGAGGTGCCGAGGAGGTCCATCTTCTGGGCCACGAACTGCAGGAGGCTCGTGGGGTTCAGGAGCGCCTTGGTCTCCTGGAACAGGTAGCTCTTGTTGGCCGAGCCGCCGCCCTTGGCCATGAACAGCAGCTTGTAGGCGCTGCCGTCGACCGCGTTGATCTCGATCTCGGCCGGCAGGTTGGTGCCGGTGTTGACCTCGCGGTACATGTCGAGCGGGGCCATCTGGGAGTAGCGCAGGTTGTCGTTGAGGTAGGTCTCGTAGATGCCGCGGGCGAGGGCGGCCTCGTCGCCGCCGCCGGTGAGCACGAACTGGCCCTTCTTGCCCTTCACCAGCGCGGTGCCGGTGTCCTGGCACGACGGGAGCACGCCGCCGGCGGCGATGTTGGCGTTCTTCAGCAGGTCGAGGGCCACGAAGCGGTCGTTGCCCGACGCCTCGGGGTCGTCGAGGATGCCGCGCAGCTGGGCCAGGTGGCCGGGCCGCAGGAAGTGGGCGATCTCGAACATCGCCTCACGGGCGAGGAGGGTGAGCGCCTCGGGCTCGACCTTCAAGAAGGTGCCCACCTCGGTCTCGACGGTGGACACCCCCTCGGTGGTGAGGAGGCGGTACGGCGTCTCGTCGGCGCCGAGGGGGAGCAGGTCCTGGTACGCGAACTCCGGCATGGCTCGAACGGTACCGCCGGGGGTGGCCGGGCCGCGAACCGGCCCGGCCCCCGCGGGGAGCGGGGTCAGGAGCCGGCGGCGTCGACCAGGCCGAAGCGCTTGCGCACGTAGCGCTCGATGCGCCCGAACACGAGCGAGTCGGCGAGGATGCCGATGACCAGGATCACGATCATGATCGCGATCAGGAGCTCCATCTCGCGGAGGTCACGTGCGTTGGAGAGCTGGGCCCCGAGCGACGGTGTGCCCCGGACGATCACGATCAGCTCGCCGGCGAGGAGCGAGCGCCAGGCGAAGGCCCAGCCCTGCTTGAGGCCCGTAGCGAAGGTGGGCATCGCCGCCGGGAGGATCACGTGGCGCCAGAGGTTCGTGCCACGGGCGCCGAGCACTCGGCCCGCCCGCACGAGGATCGGGGGGACGTTGTCGATTCCTGCGATCAGGCCGTTGGCGATGGCCGGGGCGGCGCCGAGCACCACCACGAACATGATGGCGCTCTCGTTGCCGCCCAGCAGCACGATGGCGAGCGGGAACCACGCGATCGACGGCATGGTCATGAGCCCGGTGATCATGGACCCCACGCCCGAGCGCAGCACGCGGCTGCGGGCCACGAGCAGGCCGACGGCGACGCCGATGACCAAGGCCAGCGAGTAGCCGTACACAGCGCGGCGCAGCGTGAGGCCGATGCCCCTCCAGATCGTGCCGTTCTGCAGCCCGTCCCACAGAGCCCGGAACACCGGCCCGGGTGGCGGCAGCTGCCACGGCTTCTTCCAGCCGCTCCAGACGACGAGCTGCCACAGCAGCAGGGCGATGGCGACAGCGAGCAGCTTGGGCCAGGTCGCCGCCCAGATCCGGCTCGCCCACTCCGCACGCGGTGCGGGGGCCAGCTCCAGCGCGTCGAGGCCCGAGAGCTCCTGGTCGAGCTGATGCTCGTCGGCCTCAGTGATCGGTGGCATGGCGGCGCACCTCCTCGCGTAGTCGCACGGTGATCTCGCCGGCGAGGCCCGACACGTCGGGGTCCTCGATGCGGCGGGGCCGGTCGAACGGGACGTCGAAACCGGCCGCGACCCGGCCAGGGCGGCTGGAGAGGACCTCGACCCGGTCAGCCAGGCGGACGGCCTCGCGCACGTTGTGGGTGACGAACAGGCAGGTGAAGCCGCGCTCGACCCAGAGGCGCTCGAGCTCGTCGTGGAGCAGGTCGCGGGTCATGGCGTCGAGGGCGCCGAAGGGCTCGTCCATGAGCAGGGTGTCGGCGTCCTGGGCGAAGGCCCGGGCGATGGCCACCCGCTGGCGCATGCCGCCGGAGAGCTCGTGGGGTCGCTTGTCGGCGAAGTCGGCGAGGTGCACGGTGTCGAGCAGCTCGTCGACCATGGCGGGGCGCTGGCGCTTGGGCACCTTGCGCAGCTTCAGGGCGAGCGACACGTTCTGGGCCACGGTGAGCCACGGGAACAGCGCCGCCTCCTGGAACATCAGGGCGGTGCGTCCTTCGACGGCGACGTCGCCCCGGGTGGGGGTGTCGAGCCCGGCCAGCAGGTTGAGCAGCGTCGACTTGCCGCAGCCGCTCGCCCCCACGAGGGCGACGAAGCCGCCGGTGGGCACCTCGAGGCTGATGCGGTCGAGGGCGACGACGGCGCCCTCGCCGCGGCCGAAGGCCTTGGAGACCCCTTGGACGCGGATCGCCCCGGCACCAGTGGTGCCGGGGCCGGATGCGGGAGATCCGTCGGGGGAGGACGTCCCCTGGAATGGTTCGGACACGGTCGTCACAACCCCGACACCGTCGCCTTCCCCTGCTGGGTGAGGATCTGGTTGAGCAGGTCGAGGGCGAAGAGGCCCTTGAGGTCGTAGTTCTGGCTGAGGCCGGCGGCCACGGCGTCGTCGGCCGACTTCTGCACGGTGGCGGCGAGCGGGTCGGGGGTGAAGCTGAGCTCCTTGAACGACGACGCCAGGAGGTTGGCCTTCACCGCCTTGCCGGTGATCAGCTCGATCTCCTTGTTGGCCGCAGCCTGGGCGGAGGTGGGATCGGCCTCGATGGCGGCGATCGACGCCAGGTGGCCCCTGAGGATGGCGACCACCGCCGCGGGGTGCTCGTCGAGGAACTTGGTGCGCACGAGGATCTCGGTGGTGGCGAACTGCCCGTTGGGCCAGAGGCTGGCCTCGTCGACCAGCACCTTGCCGCCGGCCTCCTCGACCAGGCGGGTGTCCCACGGGGTGGGCACCCAGGCGCCGACGATCTCGTTGTTCTGGAAGGCGGTGAGGATGTCGGCGTTGGCCTGGGGCTTGATGGAGACGTCGCCGCCGCCGGTGGTGTCGGTGCTCAGGCCCTGCTCGGAGAGCCAGGCGCGCAGGGCGACGTCCTGGGTGTTGCCCAGCTGGGGCGACGACACGGTCTTGCCCTTGAGGTCGGCGGCGGAGTTGATGTCGGGCTTGACGATGAACTTGGCGCCGCCCGAGGTCGAGCCGGCCACGATGCGCACGGCCTCGCCATCGGACTTCTGGTAGGCGTTGGCCGCCGGGCTGGGGCCGATGTAGGTCACGTCGACCGCGTCTCCGAAGATCGCCTCGGTGGCCTCGGGGCCGGCGTTGAAGGTCTTGGTCTCGAGCTTGGCGCCGAGGGGCTCGAGCTCCTTGGTGAACAGGCCCTCCTGCACGCCGACCAGCGCCGGGGCGTGGGTGACGTTCGGGAAGTAGCCGAGGCGCACGGTGACCGGGTCGGAGGTGGGCAGGTCGGCCACGGCCAGCGTGGTGCCCGTCGAGGCGTTCGACGACGAGGAGCTGCCGCACGCCGTGGCCACCAGACCGACGACGGCCAGAAGGGCGAGGAGGAGGGCACCGGCGGAGCGGGTGCGGGACCGGAACATGGACACGAGGGGCGCCTTTCGCAATTCACGACAACGGCGGTCATGTTTACTGCCATCGTCACACTGACGCAACCATTCTCACGATGCGGAAGACAGGTGTCGCGGCGCGTCACGGGGGCCGGGTCGTCCGGCGTGGCCGCCGGTGCGGACGGGGAGGGCCGGCTACAGGCGGAAGAAGCCGGCCCGGAGGCCGTCCTGCACGCCCCGCAGCAGGTCGGGCGACGCCGTCAGCGTGCCCCGGAACGGCGCGCCCAGGACCAGCACGAGGCCCAGGTCGAGCGCGACCACCACGATGATCGTGGCGGCCACCACCGTGGTCCGCGGCGAGTGCGGGATGGTGAGCACGGCAGCGTTGACGCACAGGGCCAGGCCCGACAGCCCGAGGATGACGAACAGCGGCACCGGGAGCGCCCGAGACGACAGGTCGAGGCGCTCGCGACGGGCCGACGCGAGGTCGTCGAGCGCGGACAGCATCTCGGTGGTGGAGGGTGCGGCCACGCCGGTGGCCGGGGCCTGCACCCGGGTCGTCTGCTCGAGGCGTCGCCACGGCTCGCTCTCGGTGGCCGTGACCGGCTGGCCGTCACCCATCTCGCCCCACTCCACATCGATGGTGCGGGTCAGGTACTCGTCGAGCTGGCCCTGGACGGCGTCGGTGCCGACGCCCGCAGCTGTCGACGCCCAGGCGAGGCGCGCGCTGGCCGCGGCCTCACGGGCCACGGCGGCGTCGGCCGTGGTCTGGGTCGACCACTCGGTGGCGATCACGAACGCCGACAGGAAGGCGAAGAGCGCCCCGAAGCCGGTCATCAGGGGGCCGGCGGTGGTGACCGCCGAGCCCGAGTCGGCCCCGAAGAGGTGGGTGAGGAGGCGCTTGGCGCCGAAGGTGAGGCCCAGCACCACGACGAGCGAGAGGGGCAGCAGCACCCACCACGGCCAGGTCGTCAGGGTCACCATCGCGGGCCAGCGTCGCACGCCCCGCGACGGCGGCCGCGGACCCGTGGCGGTCGCGGGTGGCCCGTGCCCCAGGGGGTACGCTCGTCCGGTTCCACCACTCGTCCCGAGGAGCACCGGCGATGCGAGCCGTCGTGATCTACGAGAGCCTCACCGGCAACACCGCGAAGGCCGCCGAGCTGATCGGCCAGAACCTGGTCGCCGAGGGCGTCAGCGCCACGGTGTGCCCCACCACCGACGTCGACTTCCAGGC
>CAMFLJ010000259.1 GCA_945957335.1 uncultured Actinomycetes bacterium
GCCCTCCACCAGCTCGCGCAGCTGCGCCATGGGCAGCTTGCCCTTCCCGCCCACGTTGATGCCCCGGAGGAGCGCCACCATCGCCGTCATCGGACCTCCCGGTCGGTTCGTCGTCGGCTGCCCCGACCCTAGGGGCGTCGCCCCGTCTCGGGACACGGCTGGGCTGGCCGCCGGGCCATGATGCGGGGGTGGAACCCGTCTCGCTGTCTGCGCCGGCCAAGCTCACGCTCTCGCTGCGCGTCACGGGGGTGCGGCCCGACGGCTACCACCTGATCGACGCCGAGATGGTCACGCTCGACCTGGTCGACACCCTCGAGCTCTCCGACGGCGACGGGCTGGAGGTGGTCGACACGACCTCCGGCGACGGCCTGGCCGTGGAGGTCACCGACGACAACCTCGTGCGCCGGGCGCTGGCCCTCGCCGGCCGCCGCGCCCACGTGCGCCTGACCAAGCGGATCCCCGCCGGTGCCGGCCTCGGAGGCGGCTCGGCCGACGCCGCTGCGGTGCTTCGCTGGGCCGGCCACACCGGCCTGGCAGCCGCCGCCGGCCTCGGCGCCGACGTGGCGTTCTGCGTGGTGGGCGGCCGGGCCCGGGTCCTAGGCATCGGTGAGCTCGTCGAGCCGCTGCCGTTCGTCGAGCGCACGCTCACCCTCTGGACCCCGCCCTTCGGATGCTCGACGCCTGCCGTCTACCGGGCCTGGGACGACCTGGGCGGCCCCGAGGGCGACCACGGCAACGACCTCGAGCCGGCCGCTCTCGCCGTCGAGCCCCGCCTCGCCGAGTGGCGCGACCGCTTCACCGAGGTGGCGGGCACGCGCCCTCGCCTCGCCGGTTCCGGCTCCACCTGGTTCGTCGAGGGCGCCTTCCCCGGCGACGGCCGTGAGGTGGTCCGCACCACCCCGGCCGCTCAGACCTCGTAGGGCACCGAGAAGGCGTCGGTGTAGGGCCGGAACTGCTCGCGCAGGGCCACCGGGTCGAGGCCGTATCCCTCGAGCGAGTAGCGGTGCGCGCCGAGCCGGCCCTGGGGCCGTTCCACGAGGTAGGCGGTCATCAGCCCCGGCAGCTCGGGCGCCATCGGCAGGCCGAGCACCTCGTAGACGGCGGCGACGGCCGCCACCGGGTCGGCCATGAGGTCGAGGTACTGGAGCTCCGCGACCTGCCCCTCGGGCAGGGCGGCGGCGGGATCTGCCAGGCCGTTCAGGATCATCGTGAGCCCGAACACCGACGAGGTGGCGATGGCACCGAGGTCGATCTCGTCCGTGCGGGTGTAGCGGCCCTCGGCGAGGGTGCTGACGGTGGACGCCGCCGTCTTCAACGGGTCGCGGTGGGTGCGGATGATGCGGGCGTCGGGGTAGACGGCGAGCAGGGCGGGCAGCCGGCTCAGGTGCACCGGCGACTTGAACAGCCACGTCGCCGGGGTGCCGCCCTGGAGGACCTGCACGAACGCCTTGTGCATGGCGTAGATCGGCGCGGTGTCGGTGAAGGCCCGGTAGGCCATCCACCCCGGCACCTCGGTGTTCGTGGACCAGAAGCCGAGGTCGAACTCCGGCGCCATCAGCCAGAGGCACTCCTCGGGCAGGCGGGCGTCGAGGTCGTGGACGGCCTGGAAGCCGGGGTTCACGTCGCCCCAGAGGTCGAACTCGCTCTCGGCCCAGGCGATGCGGGTGGCGTCGTCGACCTCGGGCCCCACCACGGGGTGGGCCATCTCGTAGGCGTACGGGGCGCGCATGTTCGGGTCGAGGGCGAGCAGCTCCTGGAGGATGCTGGTGCCCGAGCGGGCCGGCCCGGTGATGAACACCGGCGCGGGCACCGGGGTGGCGGCCAGCTCGGGGTCGCGCCGATGGGCGTCGATCACGGCGAGGCGGGCGCAGAGGTGGCGGACGAGGTCGTGGCGGCACATCAGCCGGCCGACCACGTTCAGCTGCGCCTCGGTGTTCAGCGCCTCGACGAGCTTGCGGTACGGCTCCTCCCACGTGGGCTCACCGAAGTCGTCGAGCCCGGTGGCGGCTACCGCCAGGGCGATGATCTCGTCGGCGTCGAGCGGCACCATGGCCGCCGCTCCACCGGTGCCGCCGGACATGGCATTGAGGCGCCGGACGATGTCCGGGCGCGCAGGTTGGAAGTCCCCCATGGACGGGGGACTGTAGGTGGCGAACCACCCCTGACGCGCACCCACCCGGCCCTCGGGCCGGGTGGGAGTCGGTCAGACCGTGTGTGAGATGCGGGCGCGCGCCCGGCCGGGCTACTTGCCGGCGGCGCGGCGCTGGAAGCGCGTGCGCTTCAGCATCTTCTTGTGCTTCTTCTTCCGCATGCGCTTGCGGCGCTTCTTGATGAGAGATCCCATGGCGGCGAGCACTCTATCGGGGTGGGGCACCGCGGCACCAAACGGCTGCTGCGCCCAGCTCGGGGGCAGGGACTCGAACCCCGAAGACCAGGACCAAAACCTGGCGTGTTGCCAATTACACCACCCCCGAAGGGTGGGCCCGACCGTACTAGAAAGGGCCCATGACCCCGAGGCCGCTGTCCGCCATCGTGCTGGCCGCCGGCGAGGGCACGCGCATGCGGTCCAGCCGGCCCAAGCCGCTCCACCTGCTGTGCGGCCGGGCCATGGTCCTGTACGTCCTCGACTCCCTCGAGCAGTGCGAGGTGCGCCGCGCCGTGGTGGTCGTCGGCCACGGCGCCGAGCGGGTCACCAAGAAGCTCCTCGATGCCGCCCCCGAGGTGCCCCTCGAGTTCGTCGAGCAGTCCGTGCAGCGCGGCACCGGCGACGCCGTGGGCGTCGCCCTCACCGCCTTCAGCGCCGACGAGCTCGACGACGCCGACGCCGACCTGCTCGTGCTGCCGGGCGACACGCCCCTGCTGCGGGCCTCCACCATCGCCGCCCTGGTGGCCGAGCACCACGCCACCGACGCCGCCTGCACCCTGCTCACCGCCCGCATGGCCGACCCCACCGGCTACGGCCGGGTGGTGCGCGGCCGCGACGACCGCGTCGACAAGGTGGTCGAGCACCGCGACGCCACCGACGAGCAGCTCGCCATCGACGAGGTCAACACCTCGATCTACTGCTTCCGGGCCAGCGTGCTCGGCCCCGCGCTGCGCCGCATCAGCCCCGAGAACTCCCAGGGCGAGTACTACCTCACCGACGTCGTCGAGGTCCTCGCCGGTGCGGGCTACCGCGTGTCGGCCGTGGTGGCCGACGACGCCGCCGACACCCAGGGGGTCAACGACCGCCTCCAGCTGGCCTCGGCCGAGGCCGAGCTGCGACGCCGCACCAACGAGGCCTGGATGCGCAAGGGCGTCACCATGGTCGATCCCGAGCGCACCTACGTCGACGCCACCGTCGACCTCGCCCCCGACGTCACGCTCTTCCCCGACACGATCCTGCAGGGCGCGTGTGTGGTGGGGGCGGGCGCCGAGCTCGGGCCCAACACCCGGCTGGTCGACTGCGTGGTCGGCGCCGGCGCGGTGATCGAGAACACCGTGGGCCGCGACGCCGAGATCGGCGCGGGCGCCCACCTGGGCCCGTTCGCCGTGCTCGAGCCGGGCAGCAGCGTGCCTGACGGGGCCCGGCCCGGTCCGTTCTACACTGCGGTCTCCACCTGAGCCGCTCCCGGGACGACCGAGCGGCTGTTGCGCAGAGGGGCCGCATGGAACTCGTCACCAAGAAGCGACTGCACCTCGTGTCGGGGCGGGCGAACCTGCCCCTGGCCGAGGAGATCGCCGAGCGCCTCGGCGTGTCGTTGGGTGACGCCAACCTGGCCGAGTTCGCCAACGGCGAGCTGCACACCCGCTTCGGCGAGTCCGTGCGCGGCACCGACGTCTTCATCATCCAGACCCACGCCGGCACCGAGAACATGTCGGTGAACGACGCGATCATGGAGCAGCTGATCATGGTCGACGCCGCCAAGCGGGCGTCGGCCAAGCGCATCACCGCGGTGGCGCCCTTCTACGGCTACGCCCGCCAGGACCGGAAGTCCGAGGGCCGCGAGCCCATCACCGCCAAGCTGATCGCCAACATGTTCAAGGCGGCCGGCGCCAAGCGGCTGATCTCCGTCGACCTCCACTCCGGCCAGATCCAGGGCTTCTTCGACGGCCCCGTCGACCACCTCACGGCCATGCCGGTGCTGGTCGACTACATGGCGGGCCTGGGCGAGGACCTCGTGGTCGTCTCGCCCGACGCCGGCCGGGTGAAGGTGGCCGAGCGCTACGCCAACCAGCTCCACGCCGACCTCGCCATCGTGCACAAGCGCCGGGTGAAGGGCGTGAAGAACACCGTCGAGGCCCGCGACGTCGTCGGCGAGGTCGACGGCCGGGTGTGCGTGCTGATCGACGACATGATCGACACCGGCGGCACGATCGTGGCCGCGGCCGACCAGCTCAAGGCCCGCGGCGCCTCGGAGATCTACGCGGCGTGCACCCACGGCGTGTTCTCGGGCCCGGCCATCGACCGGCTCAAGAACTCGGTGATCTCCAAGGTGGTCACCACCAACACCTTGCCGCTCCCGCCCGAGAAGCAGCTCGACAAGATCGAGGTGCTGTCCGTGGCCGGGATCATCGCGGACGCCATCGACGCCGTCTTCGAGGACACGTCGGTGAGCGAGATCTTCGACGGCCACAACCAGTCGTAGCCGGGCGTCGTCGCCCACCAGCGCCCGGGCGCGGCGCCGCCGGGGCGCAGCCACGGTTCCGGTCGTCGCGCGCCCCGGCGGCACATCCGGGGGACCTCGGTTGCCGGGCCGGCCGTGAGGGGCCGGCCCGGTCGATCAGGCGGTGATGATCAGTGGCCCTGGCGCATCGACCAGCGGCCCACGGCGATGGTGCCGCCGAGGAACAGCCCCGACCAGATGCCCATCCAGATGGCGATGACGGCGTTGGCGCCGCCGGACCAGTCGGGGGCGAGGGCCTGGAGCACGAGCCAGGCGCCGACGGTGAAGAGCAGGATGCCGACGACCGAGCCGATGATGATCGCCTTGCCGTAGGAGCGGTCGACGTCGTCGGTCATCTCCTCGGGGTGGTGCTCGGTGTCGTCGACGGCAGGGACGACCGGGGCGTCGGTGGTGGCGCGGGCGGTGCTGGCAGACGAGGACATCCGGAACTCCTGGACTCGGTGGTGGTTGCGTCGAGCGTCCCCAAAGTGGAGGTCGTGGGGCAGGGCCGAAGGTCCGCGCCCCGTCGGGACCAGGTCACTGCGCCGGGGCCGGTTCGCACCCGGGCACGTCGCCCGGTAGGATTGCCAGCCGTTTGCACGTCCGTCCCCGCCTTGGCGCGCCCCCTGCGCGCCGGCGATCGCAGGAGCACCCACCATGGACCAGACCCTCACCGCTGAGACCGGCCGCATCGTCGGCTCCCGCTCGTCGTCCCGCCTCCGGGCCGATGGCCAGGTGCCGGCCGTCGTGTACGGCCTCGGCCGTGACGCGGTCTCCGTCACCGTGCCGTGGCCCGAGCTCCGCAAGGCGCTCACCACCGAGGCCGGCATGAACGCCCTCATCACGATCGACGTCGACGGCCAGAAGGACCTCACCATCGTGAAGGACCTCCAGCTGTCTCTTATACACATCTGACGCTGCCGACG
>CAMFLJ010000260.1 GCA_945957335.1 uncultured Actinomycetes bacterium
CCGCGAGGTCACCCTCCGCGAGCTCCAGGCGCTGGGCCTCACCTCGGGCATCAACGCCCTCATCGTCGGCAACTACCTCACGACGCTCGGCCGCTCGCCCGACGACGACCTGCAGATGCTCGACGACCTCGCCATGCCGATCGGCGCGCTGTCCAAGGCGTTCTGAGCGCCCTGCGCACCCTCCACCCCGACGTGGCCGACACCGCCTACTGCACCTGGTGCGGGACCGCCCTCGCCAGCCATCCCGAGCGGCCGTGCCGCCGCGAGCTCGACCCGCCGCGGTTCTGCCCCACGTGCGGGCGGCGGCTGCGGGTGAAGGTGCACCCCGCGGGCTGGGAGGCGAGCTGTCGCGACCACGGGCCGCTGCCCGCCGACGCGGGCTGACCCACCTCCGGCTCAGGTGCCGCCGTTGCAGGTCTGCACCTCGGGCACCGGCGGGCCGGTGGGCGTGATCGGGAACGGGTTCGGGTTGCCGGCGAAGCGCTGGCCGATCCACGCCAGCATGTCGTTCAGTGACGGTGCGATCACCCCGGCGTGCGACTGGTCGGGGTAGACCCAGCGCTGCTCGACCTGGCCGATGCTGCAGAGCTGGCCGAACAGCAGCTGCGAGGACGCCACCGGGATCTGCTCGTCGGCGCCGCCGTGGATGATGAGGAGCGGCTGGGGGATGGGCTGGGTGAACGTGCCGGGGTCGTTCTCCTTCAGCAGCTGGTTCCAGGCCGGCACGGTGGCGGGGTCAGCCTTCTGCAGGGTCGAGAAGTCGAGGTCGGCGGCGATGGTGCGCAGGTCGCCGGCGCACTTCCGGTCGACGTTGGCGAGCCAGGTGATGCCGGCCGGGGTGAGCACCTGGTCGAGCGGCGCGGCGGTGTCGCCGTAGGCGGCGTTGAGGCCGGCGGCGGCCATGGCCACGTAGTACTTGAACGGGCTCTGCTGGAGCGCCGCGTTGATGAGCAGGAGCTGCGACGGGGGAGCGCCCGCCACCACGCCCAGCAGCTGGAGGTCGGGGGCCCAGTCGGCGGCGATGTGGCCGGCGAACACGGCGGCGTGGCCGCCCTGCGAGTGGCCCCAGATCACGTAGCGGGCGGAGGCGTCGACCTCGGGCATCTGGCGGGCGGCGGTGACGATGTCGACCACGCCCCGGCCCTCGCTCACCCCGGCGATGTAGGGGTGGCGGCCGGGCGTGCCCTGGCCCTCGTAGTCGGTGGCGGTCACGGCGTAGCCGGCGTCGAGCAGGGCGTTGGCCAGCCGGTCGATGCCCGAGGGGTCGAGCGACGGGGCGCACGAGTCGGCGATGCCGGTGGTGCCGTGGGCCCACGAGATGACCGGCCAGCCACCCTCGGGTGCGGTGCCGGAGGGGACGGCCACCATGCCGGTGACGGCGATGGGGTCGCCCTGCACCGACTCCGACAGGTACATGACCCGCCACAGCGAGCCGTGCAGGCCGTCGGTGGTGACCGGCTCGGACTTGATCAGGTCGCCGTGCGCGCCCGAAGGAAGGGGGTCGGGCACGCCGTAGAAGTCGGGCAGCCCCGCCGGCGCCGCGATGGTGGCGGTGGTGCGGGCCGTGGTGGTGGTCGAGGCGCTCCCACCGCTCGAGCTGCAGGCCACCGCCACGACGGCGAGGCAGCTGATCACTGCGGTGATGAGGACGGTGCGTCGTGCCACGGTGGCTCCCCCTGTCCCGGGTCGTCCGGGTCGGCGGCACGGTAGCCCGGTCCGTCGGGTGCCGGTCAGTCGGCGGCGCCGGCCCGGCCCGGGGGCGGGTCCGCGTGGGTGACGGTCGGCCCCGGTATCGTGACGCTCGGCGCGCGGAGTGGGGCCACGGACGAAACGCGACCAAGTGGCCACGAAGCAACGCTCCAGCAGCACCCGTTCCGGCTCGAGCCGCGGCGCCTCCGGCGCCCGGTCGGGTGGCGCCTCCGGTGCCCGCTCCAAGCCCGGATCCTCGAAGGGCCGGTCGGCCGCGCCCAAGGGCCGCGCCGCCTCGTCGGCCAAGGCCCCGGCGCCCAGCCCCGTCCGCCAGGCCTTCGCCGGCCACGGCCACGACGTGTGGGGCGTGGCCCTGATCGCCCTGGGCCTCCTCGCCGGGCTCGGGATCTACGCCGACATGGCCGGCCCCCTCGGCGCCGGCCTGGCCGACGCCTTCGGTGCCCTCGTGGGTGGGCTGCGCGTGCTCGCCCCCGTCGGCCTCGTCGTCGGTGGCGCCCTCCTCCTGCGCGGCCCCCGTGACGCCGCCGACCCCTCGGGCCACCGCGTGGTGCGCCTCGTGGTCGGCACCATCCTCGTCGTGGTCGCCGTCGCCGGGCTCCTGCACCTGCTGCGCGGCCACCCCGAGTCGGGCGCGCCGCTCGACGACATCTCCCATGCGGGTGGCTACCTCGGCATCGCCGTCGGCGGACCGCTGCGCAACCTCCTCGCCCCGTGGGGTGCCGGCCTGGTGCTCGCCGCCGTCGCCGTGGTCGGCCTGGTCGTGGCCACCGGCATCTCCGTGCGCACCGCCGCCAAGAAGACCGCCGACGGCGTGAAGCCGGTGCAGGGCGTGCTCAAGAAGGGCGTCGACTCGCTGTTCGAGGTCGGCGGCCGCGAGGGTGACGGCCCCGTCATCACCACCGACGACGGCCTCACCATCTTCGACGGCGAGCTCGACGACGAGCCCGCCCCCCGCAAGAAGCGCCGTTCGAAGGCCGACGCCATGCTCCCCGAGCTCGTCGAGGACGACGCCGACGAGCCCGACGGTGGGCTCACCGTGTTCGTCGCCGGCGAGGACGACGCCTCGGCGCTGGCCGACGACGCCGACGACGTGCTCGACATCCACGTGCCCACCGCGGAGGAGGTGCCGACCGAGGTCGAGCAGCTCGCCATGCCGGTGGGCCCGTCGCCCAAGGCGATCAACTGGAAGCTCCCGTCGCCCAAGCTGCTCGAGCGCTCGGAGCACCAGGAGGTCAACCGGGCGATGGTCGAGGAGCGCGGCCGCACGCTGGAGGCGGCGCTCGCCGAGCACGGCGTGCAGACCCGCCTCGTCGGCATGGTCGTGGGCCCCACCGTCACCCGCTACGAGCTCGAGCTCGGCCCCGGCGTGAAGGTCTCGCGGGTGACGAGCCTGCACAAGGACATCGCCTACGCCATGGCCGCCGCCGACGTGCGCATCCTGGCGCCGATCCCCGGCAAGCAGGCCATCGGCGTCGAGGTGCCCAACGACAACCGCCAGCTCGTCGCGGTCGGCGACATCCTCGCCTCGCCCGAGGCGAAGGCCGCCACCAACCCGCTCGAGGTGGCCATCGGCCGCGACATCAACGGCCGCGCCGTCATGGCCGACCTGGCCAAGATGCCCCACATCCTCATCGCCGGTGCCACCGGCGCGGGCAAGTCGTCGTGCCTCAACTCGCTGCTCACCTCGATCCTGATGCGCACCACCCCCGACGAGGTGCGCCTGATCCTGGTCGACCCCAAGCGCGTCGAGATGGGCCAGTACAACCGGCTGCCCCACCTGCTCACCCAGGTCGTCACCAACCCCAAGAAGGCCGCCAACGCGCTGGCCTGGGCGGTGAAGGAGATGGAGCGCCGCTACGACCTGCTCAGCGAGGTCGGCTTCCGCGACATCCTCGGCTACAACGCCGCCTACGACCGCGGCGACCTCTACCAGGACCCCGACTCCGGCCTCGAGTACCACCGCCTGCCCTACATCCTCGTGGTGGTCGACGAGCTCGCCGACCTGATGATGGTGGCCGCCCGCGACGTCGAGGAGTCGATCACCCGCATCGCCGCCATGGCCCGTGCCGTCGGCATCCACCTGGTGATCGCCACCCAGCGCCCGTCGGTGAACGTCATCACCGGCGTGATCAAGGCCAACGTGCCGGCCCGCCTCGCGTTCGCGGTGTCGAGCCACGCCGACTCGCGCGTGATCCTCGACCAGGGCGGCGCCGAGAAGCTGCTCGGCCGCGGCGACATGCTCCTGCTCGGCCCCAGCTCGAGCGTGCCCCAGCGCATCCAGGGCGCCTGGGTCACCGAGGCCGAGGTGCGCAACGTGGTGTCGGCGTGGCGCCGGCAGTCGCCCGAGGTCGCCTACGCCGACGACGAGGTGCAGGGCAGCGACGACGGCTCCAGCGGCTCGACCGGCGCGTCCGCCGGTGGCGGCGGGGCCGGGAGCGGTGACGACGACGACGAAGAGCTGGTGCGCCAGGCCATGGAGCTGGTCGTGCGCTCGCAGCTCGGTTCGACCTCGATGCTGCAGCGCAAGCTGCGCGTCGGCTTCGCCCGGGCCGGAAGGCTCATGGACCTGCTCGAGCAGCGGGGGGTGGTCGGCCCCTCGGAGGGCTCGAAGGCCCGGGCGGTGCTCATGACCCCGGAGGAGCTCGACGAGCAGCTCGGAGGCTCCTCCGGGGAGTGACCGCGATCCCGGGGGCGGGGGCGCAACGGCGCGCCCCCGCCCCTGCGCGGGATCGGCCGGGGGCATCGCTAGGGTCGCGGCCGTGACCCGACCCGCCGCCACCCGGACTCGCTGAGCCGTGCGCTGGGAGGTGCACGGCGAGCGCTGGCTCTACGAGAGCGAGTGGATGTCGCTCTCGCTCGTCGACGTCGAGCCGCCGGGCGCGGAGCGCTTCGAGCACCACGTGCTGCGCTTCCCGCGCGCCGCGGCGGGCACGGTCGTGTGGGACACGCGCTCGCGTTGCGTGCTGCTGCTGTGGCGCCACCGCTTCATCACCGACCGCTGGGGCTGGGAGGTTCCGGCGGGGGGCCTCGACGAGGGCGAGGCACCCGTCGACGGCGCGGCCCGCGAGGTGCTCGAGGAGTCGGGCTGGCGTCCGTTGGGCCTCGAGCCGCTGGCCTCGTACAACCCGATGCCGGGCGGCGTCGACCAGACCTTCCACCTGTTCCTGGCCGTCGGCGCGGAGCACGTCGGTGAGCCCACCGATCCCACCGAGGCCGAGCGGGTCGAGTGGGTGCCGATCGACGTGGTCTGCGAGGCGCTCACCGACGGCCGGGTCGTGGAGGGGATGTCGGTGACGTCGCTGGCCCTCGCGCTGGCGACGGGCCGCATCGGCTGAGCGGAGGCTCAGCCCTCCTTGGCGGCGCGGGCGGTGGCCTGCATGGCGTCCCACACGGCCAGGCCGGGGGCGAGCATGGCGGCGACGCGCTCGTCGTCGGCGACCGACACGTCGGTGCTGTCCCAGCCGGCGATCTCGTCGAGCGCCCAGTGCGCCCACTCGAGCAGGTTGTCGTAGTGCTGCACCATGAAGCGGTTGACCATGGCGAACAGGTGGCGCCGCTCGGGGAAGGTGCCACCGGTGGCGAGGATGTAGGCGGCGTGGGCCGCGAACAGCGCCCGGGCCTCGGTGGCCTGGGCGACCATCTGCTCGAGCCCGGCCCGCAGCCCCTCGATGGTGCCCTGCTCGAACAGCAGCACCTTTACCATGCCCTCGAACTCCATCGCCGGCGGCCGCGAGGCGGTGTCGAGCCAGGCGGCGAGCTCGGTGCGACCGGCGTCGGTGATGGAGTAGACGGTGCGCGTGCGGCGACCGGTGGCCTCGGTGCGGGCCGTGACCAGGCCCAGCT
>CAMFLJ010000261.1 GCA_945957335.1 uncultured Actinomycetes bacterium
GTGCTTCACCGGGCTGTCGACGAAGGCCTGGAGGCCCGAGAACTCGACGATGCCGTCGTAGAGGGCGTCGGTCTGCTTGCGGCTGAGCCCGAGGATGGCGGCGTTGAGGTAGATGTTCTCGCGCCCGGTGAGCTCGGGGTGGAATCCGGCGCCGAGCTCGAGCAGGGCCGAGATGCGCCCCTCGGTGGTGACCTTGCCCGTGGTGGGCTTGTGGATGCCGGCCATCACCCTCAGCAGGGTGGACTTGCCGCAGCCGTTGTGGCCGATGAGGCCGTGCACCGACGCCTCCTCGACGTCGACGGTGACGTTCTTCAACGCCCAGAAGTCGTCGTAGGCGGGGGTGCGCCCGAACTTGGTGAAGCGCTCCTTCACGCTGCCGGCCTTCTCGGTGTAGAGGCGGAAGCGCTTGGAGACGTCGTCGACCTGGATCACCGCCATGTCACAGCTCCTGCGCGATGTCGCGCGACTTGCGGTTGAAGATGGCGAGGCCGACCACGAAGGTGAGCGCCGAGACGGCGATCATGCCGAAGAACGACGCCGCCGACGGGAAGGCGTCGTTCCAGAAGATGCCGCGGCTCCACTCCACGAACTGGGCGACCGGGTTCAGCTCGAAGATCCTGCGGAGCGGGATGCCCTTGGCCTCCTCGGGGACCGCGGTGATCGGGTAGATGATCGGCGTGGCGTAGAAGAGCAGGTTCATGCCGATGGTCACGAGGTAGTTCACGTCCCGGTAGAAGACGTTGTAGACGCTGAGGGCCAGGCCGATGCCGATCGCGAACAACGTGAGCAGCACGATCAGCAGCGGGAACAGCACGACGGTCCAGCCGACGCACCCGAGCAGGATCATGATCACGGCGAGGATGCCGGACTCGATGAAGGCCTGCAGGAGCACCGTGATGGTGTTGGCGATGGCCGGGCACGCCGCCGGGAAGTACACCTTGTTGAGCAGCGGCCCCGAGGCTTGGAGCGCGGTGATCGCGCCCATCACCGTGCCGTTGAAGTAGTTCCACACCCACAGGCCGGCGAACAGGTAGAGCGCGTAGGCGTCGGTGGTCCCGTTGGCGGCCACGTCCGGCGGCTTGCTCTTGAAGAACACGCCGAACACGAGGCTGTAGATGAGCAGGGTCGAGGCCGGGTTGAGCAACGACCAGAGCCAGCCGAGGACGCTCTTCTTGTACCTCGAGCGCAGCTCTCGCTGGGCCAGGTTGTAGATGAGGTTGCGGTACGCCCAGATCTGGGTGACGGCGGTCAACGTGGGGTGCACTCCTCCGGGCGCGCGGCGCGCCCGGGCGTCGGAACGGAGGTCGAGGCTACCAGTGGCCCCATGGCCTCCATCTCGTGTGCGAGGTGCGCCATCACGGGCCGGATCAGGCGAACGCCATGGCGGACAGCACCACGCCGCTGGCGAAGAGGGCGAAGGCCGTCCCGATCACCAGACCGCTCCGGCGGCGCAGCGCGGGCACCGCGGCGGCGCCGAGGGCGGGGACGATGGAGAGGCCGTACCGGGGCGGGATGACCGTGAAGATGCTCTGGACGACGTAGTTGAACACCACCAGCGCCGGCCCGCAGGCGGCGATGGCGACGAGGGCGATGACCCCGAGGCGGCGCTCACGGGTGGCCCGGCCGGCCAGGACCGCCCCGGCGAACGCACCGGCCACGACGAGGAAGTCGCCGACGCCGCCCATGAAGGTGACGATGCGGGTGCGCAGGAACGGCGCCAGCCAGGCGCTCTGCAGGGGGCTGAAGGTGTAGTGCCACGAGCTCCCGAAGTCGGCGAGGGGGAACCGGTCGACCAGCACCGGGATCACCATCGGGATCTGCGACGACGGGATGATCTGCAGCGAGTTCTGGACGAGCCGCCAGGCCAGGGCCACGACGAGCACCGCGGCCACGGGCAGGCCCACGGCCAGGAGCCGCTTCTTGTCGTCGGCGTCGAGCAGCGGCTGCTCGGAGCGGGCCCGCCACCGGTCCGGCAGCGAGCGCACCATCGGCCACGCCAGGTAGGCGAGCGCCACGCCGACACCGGCGAGGTTGGTGACCTTGGTGCCGACGCTCAGGGCGGCGAACAGCACCAGGAGCCACGCACCGGTCCGGCGACGTTCCCACCGGACGGCAGCCCACAGCATCGCCGCCCCCATCGCCACGCTCGTGCCGTCGGGGTTGATGGTCGACGCGGCGTGCATCACGGTGGGGGCGGTGATCACGATGACGATCACCACCGACGTGGCGAGGAGCCCGGCCCGCATCTCGCGCATCAGGAGCCACAGGAAGGCCACGGCGGCGAGGGTCCACACCACGCCCGCCAGGCGGCCGGTGGTCAGCGGGCCCTGGTGGCCCGGGATGGCGACGTCGATGACCCGGGCGACCACCCCGTCGACGAAGTAGTAGGTCGGCGGGTGGATGAACGCGGTGTTGAAGCCCTGCTCCTGGAGCCGCGACACGTCGACCTGCTGGTCGTCGGGCGTGCAGGGCATGAGGTTCAGGTCGAAGACGTTGTCGATGCGCGAGCAGGTCTCGGCCCTCGCCGCCTCCTGGCCGACCTTGTCGCCGCTGCCGGGGATGTCGAGGCTCGGGGCGCGGATCAGGTAGTCGAGGTGCTGCAGCTCGTCGATCGGCGACACGAGCTGGTAGCGGGCGACGTGCCCGACCTGGATGACCGCGCCGAAGAGCAGCAGCGCGGCGAGGACGAGCAGGCGGACGCGCCGGGAGTGCTCCCGGGTGGGCTGCTCCTCGGTGTCGTCGACCCCTTCGACCGCTTTGTCCGGCTCGACGGTCATCGAGCGGTGACCGACGGGCCGGCGGGCGGGCAGGGGGGACGGCTGGGCATGGAGGTGCTCTCGA
Organism: uncultured Actinomycetes bacterium; assembly: GCA_945957335.1. Classification (GTDB taxonomy): domain Bacteria; phylum Actinomycetota; class Acidimicrobiia; order Acidimicrobiales; family Acidimicrobilacustridaceae; genus CAMFLJ01. The sequence goes on from CAMFLJ010000261.1 coordinate 2,842, forward strand.
CGAAGGGGGCCATCGATCAGATCTCGATGGGCTCGTGCTCGATGGCCTCGACCAGGGCCTCGATGCCGACGTCACCGACCCGGCGGAGGGTGAGGCGGGCGGCGATGAACATGCCGAGCGCCGAGAAGAGCGCGCCCACGAGGAAGCCGCCCTCGACGCGCCACTCGAGGTCGGACACCGACGCCATGATGGCGATGCACACCGCCAGGCCCGCGGCCCAGGAGGCCACCATCGACTTGTAGCCACCCAGCGCCATCAGGGCCTGGGCCAGGGTGAGGGCGATGATGAAGGCGCCGCTGCCGGCCGCCAGCAGGGCCAGGCCCTGGGCGTCGAGGGTGAAGTCCTTGAACAGGATCTTGCCCACGGTCGGGCCGAGCACCGCGGCGCCGACCGCGCCGAGGACGGCGATGACCGTGACCACGCCGAGGAGCCGGTTGATGCCCCGCTTGAAGTCGTCGTGGCGGCCCGAGCCGGCGAGCCCGGCCAGCTTGGGCAGGAGGGTGCCCTGCACGGCCTGGAAGGCCAGCACGGGGATGCGGGCGATGAAGAAGGCCGACGCGAAGCCGGCTGCGATGTCCTTCTCGGCGTCGGTGGTGGCCAGCAGGTTCACCCCGAGGAGGGGCGAGTAGGCCAGCGTCTGCATGATCACCGAGCCGGCGAGGAGCCACCCGAGCGAGGCCGAGAGCTCGGAGTAGGGGGCGTCGGGGCCCGGCTCGAGGATGTCGCGCTGGCGGCGCAGGGCGAAGGCGACGGCGAAGAACGGGGCGAGGGCGAGCGCCATGGCGTAGCCGCCGGCGTTGTGGACCCCGGCCAGCACCAGCAGGACACCGGCGGCCAGGCGGATGACGCCCTCGGCGGCGAGGAGCTCGCCGTAGGCCCGGAAGCGGCCCTGGCCGGCGAGCACACCACGGGTGAGGTGCACCACGTAGAAGGCCACGATGCCGACGGCGACGGCGGCCACGAAGACGGAGTCGCCGTGGTAGAGCTGGTCGCTCAGCAGCGGGGCGGTGGCGATCGTGGCGATCACCAGCACGACGGTGATGATGCCGCCGAGCTTGGCCGCCTTGGTGACCAGGGGGCCGCCGCCCAGCCCCTGGGCCCGGCGGTGGGCCAGGGCCCGCCCGACCTCCTGCTCGAGGGGCAGGAAGAAGCCGGGGCCGGCCACGAAGATCACGGCCCAGAAGGCGCTGAACGCCGCCTTGGTGTCGCCGGAGAGGGCGTTGAGGGCGATCACCACGAAGACGTAGGCGGTGATCGCCGACACCACGAGGCCCGCCCCGACCGAGCCGGTGCCCTCCGGGAGGGTCTGCCGGGCCGCGCCGACGGCCGAGGAGATGCGCTGCTTCACGCGAAGACCTTACCGATCCCGCCCGGTCCGCTCGCGGCACCTCCGCACCGGACGTCGCCGGCCCGCGCGGAGCGTGGTCGGAGGGGATTTCACCGGCCCCACCGACCGGGTGGAAAGATGCGGGTGATGACCCTGCACGAACCCGAGGACGCATGATCCCGGTCTCCGCCGTCACCCTCGGCCCCGAGGTCGAGGCGTCCGTGCTCGAGACCATCCGATCGGGGATGATCGCCCAGGGGCCCCGGGTGGCCGAGCTCGAAGCCCGCTTCGCGGAGCTCTCGGGCGCCCGGCACGTGGTCGCCGTCAACAACGGCACCACCTCGCTGATCGCGGCCATGGCGGTGCTCGACCTGCAGCCGGGCGACGAGGTCGTCACCAGCCCGTTCACCTTCGTGGCCACCCTCAACGCCATCCTGGCGGCCGGGGCCACCGCCCGCTTCGCCGACATCTCGCTCGACGACTTCAACCTCGACCCGGCCGCCGTCGAGGCCTCGGTCGGCGAGCGGACGAAGGTGCTCATGCCCGTACACCTCTACGGCCAGTGCGCCGACATGGGGGCGCTCGCCGCGCTGGCCGATCGCCACGGCCTCGCCATCGTCGAGGACGCCGCCCAGGCCCACGGCGCCACCGTCGACGGCCGGGGCGCGGGAACGTGGGGCATCGGGAGCTTCTCGCTCTACGCCACCAAGAACCTGACCTCCGGCGAGGGCGGGCTCATCACCACCGCCTCCGACGAGGTGGCCGACCGGCTGCGCCTGCTCCGCAACCAGGGCATGCGGGCGCGCTACGAGTACGAGATCGTCGGCAACAACTACCGCATGACCGACCTGCAGGCGGCGGTGTGCCTCCCCCAGCTCGCCGCCTACGAGGCCAACGTGGCCCGGCGCCGGGCCAACGCCGAGGCGCTCTCGGCCGGTCTGGCCGACGTGCCCGGCCTGGTGCTGCCGACCACGCTCCCCGGCCGCACCCACGTGTGGCACCAGTACACGGTGCTGGTCACCGACGACGCCCCCCTGACCCGCGACGACCTCGCCGCGGCGCTCGCCGAGCGGGGCGTCGGCAGCGGCATCTACTACCCCAAGGTCGTGCACGACTACGACTGCTACCGGGAGGACCCCCGCGTCGTGGCCGATCCCGCACCCAACGCCGACCGGGCCGCCCGGCAGTGCCTCTCCCTGCCGGTGCACCCCGCCCTCTCCCCCGCCGACCTCGACACCGTCGTGGCCGCCGTCCGGTCCTCGATGGGGGCCTCGTGAGCCGGGCCCGGGCGCGCGTCGGGCTGATCGGCGCCGGCACCATGGGCGCCCTGCACGCGCGCGTCATCGCCGCGTCCGACCGAAGCGACC
>CAMFLJ010000262.1 GCA_945957335.1 uncultured Actinomycetes bacterium
CACGCTGGCCGGCACCTTGCCGGCATGGGTGAAGCCGGCGCGCAGGTCCTCGTCGGTGGCGATCACCGCGGTGCCGTTGACCCGGATCGTCTCGCCCACGCCGGGGATCAGGAACAGCAGCGCCACGCGCGGGTCGCGCACGATGTTGCGGAGGGTGTCGAGGCGGTTGTTCCCCCGGCGGTCGGGGATGGCGAGGGTGCGCTCGTCGAGCACGCGCACCACCGGGGCGGGGTCGCCGCGGGGCGAGCAGTCGAGCCCCTCGGGGCCGGCGGTGCCGATGACGACGAACGGCGACGCCTCGATGAAGGCCCGGTGCCAGTCGGAGACCTCGTCGACCTCCTTGGTGATCGACACGGGCATCGGCTCGCCGTACAGCGCGGCGAGCTGCTCCTCGGTGGTGACCAGCTCGGTGGGGCTCACGGGCCGACGGTACCGACCGCCGGTCCGGCGGGCACCGTGGGTTTCGACCACGACGACCGACCGACGGCACGGGCGTCGGGCGTCAGCCCTCCGGCAGCTCGGCCAGGCGGGCCCGGGCCTGCTCCACGCCGGCGGCGAGCGAGTCGCAACGGGCCGTCGCCTCCCCGACCCGCGCCCGGGCCAGCGTCACCGCGTCCTGGGCCGCGCTCAGCTCGGCCTCGGCGTCGCGCAGCTCCTTCTCGCCCTGGTCGAGCGCCTTCTCGGCGGTGGCCAGCCGGGCCTCGGCCGCCCGGCGCTGCTCCCGCTCGGCCTTGCGCCGGGCCTTCTCCTCGGCGGCCCAGTCGGGGTTCCCGACCGCGGCCTCGCCCGCTCCCACCCCCTTCTTCCTCGTGCTCCCTGCCGAGCGGGAGGGGGCGGCCGGCCCGTCGTCGAAGGCCGTCCCGAAGCCGAAGCCGGCCGGCGCCGACAACGTGTCGACGAGCGTGCCCCGCCGGAGGTCGGCGACCAGGGCGTCGTCGGCCAGCGCGGCCTCGAGCGTGGCCGACACCTCGGCCACCTTCGCCGGCCCCGCCTCTGCCGTGGCTGCGCCCGCCACCCCGGCCAGGAGCCGTCGGCGGTCGGTGGCCGCCGCCCGCAGCTCGGCGGCGTCGCCCCCGAGCAGGGTGGCCCGCTGGGCGTCGGCCAGCACCTCCGACGCGGTGATCAGGCGATCGACGTCGTCGGCCCGCTGCCGGGCCACGCGGTTGATGGCCGCGGCGACCACCGACGGCTTGCGCAGCTTGGCGACCTCACCCGCCAGCACCTTCTCGCCCTCGGCCTTCAACCGCTTCACCAGCGCGGCCCGCGCCGCCACGAACTCCGACGGCTCGACGCCGTACAGCTCGACCACGCCTTCGACGTCGAAGAGCTGGTCGCTGGGCGAGGAGGAGGCCATCACCCCCAGCCTGCCCGGTCGGCCCGCTCAGGCGAGGTCAGCACCAGCCTCGGGCTCATCGCGCAGCACCTCGACGACCCCGGCGACGAGCAGAAGTGCCGCGGCCAGCACCGTCCACAGGAACTCCGGTCGGGGCGTCGCCTCGAAGGTCCCGTAGTCGTAGGCACCGTTGGGCTGCTCGACGCCCCAGAGCACGATCGGAACCACCAAGCTGGAGACCACCGACGCGACTCCGAGGGTGACCAACGCCCATCCCGCAGCCCGCCGGGGCAACAGCCACGCGGCGAGCACCGCCAACACGGCAACCGCCACCCAGGCTGCGGCCTGCCCGACGATGAACCACGCAGGCGACTGGAACACACCGTGCCCGGCGATCTCCTCCGTCGTGCCGCCGGGCGGGGTGAACCGGTAGTCGAACCGGCTCGAGGCGTCACCGACGATGAGCACCGCGAGGCTCACGAGCACGGCGACGCCCGTGAGGAGGCCCTGGCGGGTGGCGGCCAGGCGGGTGCCGCAGCGGCTCAGCAGCACGGCGGCCACGACCCCTGCGGAGAGCGAGCAGAGGACGCCCGTCACGAGGAGGAGCCAGCCCCACCCGATGGCGTCGTACCCGAACGACTCCGCGACGTTGCCGACCACCGACGCCGCCGCCAGCACGCCGGTGGCGGTGGCAGCCGCGGCGGCACTGGCCAGCGCTGCACGGGACCGGGCAGCGCTCACCGCCGCCCCCACGACGACGAGGAGCAGGCTGTGCCCCACGATGACCAGCACCGACCCCCGCATCTCGCGGAGTGCCAGGCCACCGTCGAAGTACGCCGGGAACAGGCTGGCCAGCTGCAGGAGCACGGCGAGCGCGAGCATCACCCCGACGGCGCGGCGCAGGCCGGTGACCGACTCCTCGTCCCGCTCCCGCCGGAGGCGCGCCCGGCGGGTGGGGCGGTCCTCCACCGGTCGATCCACGCCGACGGTCGGGTAGGGAGGCAGCCCGACGTGGCCGGACCAGGCAGGGCCGGCGGGCGCCGTCGGCGGGGCCCACGCCACCGTGCCGCACCACGGGCAGGCGGTCCCGGGTGGGGGCGCCGCCCGACCGCATCCGGCACACACCATGGGCACCTCCGCCGCGCCGCTCGATCCGTCCGCCACGACGACCCTACCGACGGGCACGCACGCCGACGGTGACCCGGCTCACGACGTGTTCTGGCATGCGTCCTGCACCCGTAGGGGTGCAGAACGCAGACCAGAACGAGGGAGGCGACGCTCCCGTCAGGCGAGGCGGTGGCGCAGGAGGGTGAGGCCGTCGTCGCCGTGGTCGAACACCGGCTCGACGGGGGCGCCGACGCGCACCGCCTCGGGCTCCGCGCCGACGATCGTCGTGGTCAGGTGCACGCCTTCGGGCAGCTCGACCACGGCGATGATCTGGGGCACCTCGTCGGCGAAGGCCGGGAACGTGGCCTGCGTCGCCACGCTGAAGGTGAAGATCACCCCGGCGCCCGACACCGTCCGCCACTCGAGCCGGTCGCCGAGGCAGTGGCTGCAGCGCGACCGCGGGTAGAAGACCCAGCCGTCGCAGTCGAGGCACTGCTGGATGCGCACCTGCTCCGCGGCCAGGCCGTCCCAGAACGGCTGGGTCGTCGGCGTCGGCAACGGCCGGGGCTTCTCGAGGCGCTTCTCGTCGAGGTTCGCGTCCGCGGTCATCTCAGGCCCCCTGCAGGACGAGGGCGGCCTGCTCGCTCATCACGCCACCGGTGCCGGTGACGTACGCGTTGTCGTGCCTGGCCAGCTGGCGCTCGCCGGCCCGGCCCTGCACCTGGCGGACGGCCTCGACGATGTGCGACATCCCACCGGCCAGGCCGGCCTGGCCGAAGCCGAGCTGCCCGCCGTGGGTGTTGCACGGGAAGTCGCCCTTGTACGACAGGTCGTGCTCGCGGACGAACGCCTGACCCTCGCCCCTGCCGCAGAACCCGCTGTCCTCGATGGAGAGCAGGGCGGTGATCGTGTAGCAGTCGTAGACCTGCACCATGTCCATGTCGGCCGGCGCCAGCCCCGACATGGCGAACGCCGAGGCCGCCGCCGCACCGACGGGGGTGTGGGGCAGGTCGGGCGCGTAGGTGGGCGTCTTGTGGGTGAGCCGCTCGCCGAAGCCGGTGAGCGCCACCGGGCGGTGGTTGGTGCGCTTGGCCCGGTCGGCCGAGCACATCACCAGCGCGGCGCCGCCACCGGCGCACGGCATGACGATCTCGAGCATGCGCAGCGGCGTGGCGATCATCTTCGATGCGAGCACGTCGTCGACGGTGACGGGCTGGCCGAAGAAGACGGCGTCGGGGTTGGCGCAGGCGCTCACCCGCTGGTCGGCGGCGATCTTGGCCCGGGCCCGCTCGTCCCAGCCGTAGAGCTCGTGGTAGCGCTGGGCGTACATGGCGAAGCCGTTGTTCTGGGCGATGTTGCCGAACGGGATCTCGAACTCGGCCTGCGGCGAGCCCCACGCGCTGCTCGACGCGCCGAACAGGATGCGGTCGTCGAACGCCCGGGGCTTCGGCGAGGGCGGCATCGGCGACGCGACCACGGCCATCACCACCACCTCGCACACGCCGAGCTCGATGGCCGCCGCCGCCCGCCACACCATGCCGGCCGGCGTGGCGCCACCGAGGTCGACGCGCTCGGCCAGGTTCACCGACCAGCCCATGTACTCGGCGATGGTCGCGGGCACGAAGAACGTCGACTCGAAGATGTCGCTGCCGCACACCAGCCCGTCGACCTCACGGCTGTCGATGCCCGCATCGGCCAGGGCGGCCGCGGCCATGTCGGCCCACTGCTCGAGGGTGAGCTTGGGCTGGCCGGTGAAGCGGCGCTCCGAGCGCTGCTGCGCGTAGCCGACGATCTGGGCGTCGCCCCTGAGTCCCATCGATGTCCTCCTGCGCCGGCACCGCGCCGGCCGACCGCATCCTAGAACAGGGTTCTAGTGGTGGTGGACGTCGACCGCGCCCGCCTCAGGCGGTGGCCTCCAGCCAGCCCATCAGCGGCAGCAGCTGGCGCCACACACCGGTGATGCGGGCCTCGGCCTGGGCGGTGTGGAGCCACCTGCGCACCGGGAACGACGTCGCCGCGGCGATGTGCGGGAGGCGCAGCAGCTCGATGCGCGGGTGGTCGACGGGGTACCCCTTCGGGGCGGTCTTGAGGGCGCCTTCGCGCAGCATGCTCAGCCCCGCCGCCTCGAGGTCGGCCACCACCTGCTCGAGCTCTGGGCCGGTGCGGTCGTCCGCGATCGCCTCGCGCACCCGGGCGAGCCGGGCCCGCTCGGGCGCGTACAGGCCGCCACCCACCGACAGGCCGTCCCTGCCGAGGCGCACGTACCAACCGGCGCCATCCGGTCGCCGGCTCATGGCGTAGACCTCGGTCTTGTACGGCGTCTTGTCCTTCGAGAAGCGGGTGTCGCGGTTGGGCCGCGACACGCGCAGCTCGCCGAACTCGTCCATCACGTCGTCGATGAGGTCCTCGAACGGGCGCCGCACCGCGTCGTCGTAGGTGGACCGGTTCGCGTGGAACCAGTCCTTGGTGTTGTCGGCGGCGAGCCCGTCGAACCACTCGAGCGCCGCTGGGGGCCATCCGGTGAACTCCACGCCCGCACCCTCGCGCGGATCGCCGTGCACCCGCCGCGGGACCGCCTCGCCACCCGCATCGCCACCTCCCGGCCCTTTCACCCGGGCAGCCCTCGGGTTTCGCTCGGCTTTCGGGCCGAAGGGGTCTCCTGTCCACGAGGCGACGGCTCCGGCCGCGCCGACCCACCCGTTCGTCGCTCCTCGAGGTTGCGCCATGTCGTCCCCGTTCGACCAGGACGCCCAGTCGTCGGTGCCCCCGGCCTCCGACTGGCCCACCCAGCCGCAGTGGCCCGCCCCGCAGGCCCCGTCGATGCCGACGATGCCCCCGCCGCCCCCCGCTCCCCCGGCCCCGCCGACGGCTGCGCCCCCGGCACCCCCCGCCTCCTCCCCCTGGCAGCCCCAGCCCGCCAGCCCCCCGGTGTGGCAGGCCGCGCCGGCCGGCCCTCCGATGGGCCCTCCCCCGGTCCCGCCGACGGCCTACGCCGCGCCCACCGGTGGCCCGGCGCCGCGCTCGACCATCACGTCGTCGGGCTCCAAGGTCGGCCTCGCCGTCGGCGTGGTCGTGGC
>CAMFLJ010000263.1 GCA_945957335.1 uncultured Actinomycetes bacterium
CTCCACGAACGACCCACGGGGGCGTGCCGCCACGGCGGTGCGCCCCCGTGGCGCGCCCGGGCCCCGTCGCGGCGTGACGCGTGACACTTGTGAGCCACAAAACTATTGTGATGTGAAGCGTTGTCCGGCACCTGGCCGGCCTGACGATCGACGGGAGCCCCTGATGAAGAAGCTCGTCCTGGTGGTGTCAGCGCTGACCGCGCTCGTCGCCGCATCACTGGTCGGGGTGGCACCCACCTCGGCCGCCACCAGCCCGAAGGCGTACACGATCATCGACAACGGCGACGGCACCTGCGACCTCGCCACGCTCGACCTCGGCACCGGCCTGCTCACCGACCTGCCGGCGGCCTCGTCGTCGGAGGCCTGCGTGGAGGACCTCGCCGCCAACAGCCAGGGCGCGGTCTGGGGCATCAGCAACATCCCGGTGATCATCGGATCGACCCCGGCCGCGGTGGGCAGCAACGTCCAGGTCGTGTCGTTCTCCGCCGACGGCACCCCGAGCTCCAACCGGGTCTTCGTCGACGACACCATCACCTCGGTGAACGCCGTCGGCATCGCCTTCGACCCGCTCCTCGGCACCCTGCTCACCTTCAGCGTGGGCGGCACGAACCCCGACTGCCCCGCCGCCGGCGGCACCTGCCTCTTCAGCTACGACCCCGAGACCGGCTTCGCCACGGCCATCGGCGGCTCGGGCACCGGCGCCACCGCCTACCGCTACCTCACCAGCTGCGCGAGCGGTGCGCTCACCATGTCGGAGCCCGACGGCCAGGTGCTCGACGACGTCGACACCGCCACGGGTGCGGTCACCACGGACACCGTCGTTCGCACCATCATCGACGGCTACGACTGCTCCCCCGGCGGCAGCACGCTCTACGCCATCGAGGACGGCGCCCTGGCGCTGGCCGGCAACGGGGCCTCCGCCCTGTCGGCCACCGTCGGCACCCTCGACAGCAGCGGGAACTACACCCAGCTGGCCGACGTCTCCAACCCCGACGCCGAGATCATCACCCTCGCCGTGGTCGACGCCGCTCCGGCACCGACGACCACCACCACCACGGCTCCGGCCGCGGTCGCAGCCGACACGGTGACGCCGGCCTTCACCGGCTGAGCCGCCTCACCCACGAACGACGCACGGGGGCGTGCCGCCACGGCGGTGCGCCCCCGTGGCGCGCCCCGGGCCCGGTCGGTGTCGTCGGTGACAGGCCGTGACGCGGATCGCTACGCTCCGGGAGCCCTGGGATACGGGATCACCGGGACGACGGGAGACATCGATGAAGAGGCTCGGCTTCGCCGGCGCGGCGCTGCTGGCGCTGATCGCCGCACTCGTGGTCGGGGTGGGGCCGAGCTCAGCCGCCGGCCCCATCGGCTACACGATCATCTTCAACGGCGACGGCACGTGCGACCTCGCCACCATCGACCTGACCGACGGCACCCTCACCGATCTGCCGGCCGCGTCGTCGGCCGTCGCCTGCGTCAGTGATCTGGCCGCCGACGCGGAGGGCGCGGTATGGGGCATCGGTGGCAACATCGCCCGGCCCGGCTCCGCTCCGGCTGCCGACGTCGAGACCGACATCGGGATCGTGGCGTTCTCGGCCGACGGCACGCCGAGCATCTCGCCGGTGTTCATGCCGGACGACATCGTCAACCCGGTTCTGGCCTTCGGCGGCATCGCGTTCGACCCGACGCTCGGGGCCATCATTGAGGTCGGCAACAGCGGCACCAACCCCACCTGCGGTGACGTCATCAACAACTGCCTGTTCACCTACGACCCCGAGACCGGCGTGGCCACTCCCATCGGCGGGTCCGGCCAGCTCTCGACCGCCTACGTGTTCCTGACCAGCTGCACCAGCGCCCTCTACTCGGTCTACGTGCCCGACGGCTGGGCGCTCGCCACGGTCAGCCGCACCACCGGTGAGGTCACCCCCGGCTCCTCCATCCCCGACGTCGGCCCGTCCGGAATCGACTGCGCTCCGGGCGGCAACACCCTCTACGCCATCGCCAGCCCACCGGAGGGCAACGGCATCGGGGGCCCCGACTCCTCGGTCGGCACCCTGGACCCGGCCACGGGCGAGTTCACCCTCGTGGCCCCGGTCAGCGAACCCGACGCCTTCATCGGCACGCTGGCCGTGCCCGGCACGCGGGTGGCGCCGACGACCACCACCTCGCAGCCGGCAGCTGTCGCGGCCGCCACGGTGGCACCAAGCTTCACCGGCTGATCCGCACCTGCTCCACGTACGACCCCGGGACCGGGCTCAGGCGCCGGCGCCGCCGTCGATGGTGAGCGTGGTGCCGGTGGTCGTGCCCGACTCGGGCGACGCCAGGAACGCGATGGCGGCGGCGATCTCCTCGGCGGTGGCGATGTGGCCGAGGAGCATCGGGTGGCGGGCCAGCTTGGCCGGGTCGACGTCGTCGGGCAGCGTCACCGCCGCGACCATCGGCGTGTCGACGGCGCTGGGGCACACCGCGTTGACGCGCACCTCGGGGGCCAGCTCGACCGCCAGCGACCGGGTCAGCGCCACCACCGCTCCCTTCGAGGCCGAGTAGGCGGTGAGGTAGGCGCGGCCGTTCATCCCGGCGGCGCTGGCCACGTTCACGATGGCACCCCGCCGCGCCACCAGGTGGGGCGCCGCCGCCCGGCACACGGCGTAGGTGCCGAGCAGGTTCACGGCGAGGATCGCCTGCAGGTCGGCCTGGGTCGTCTGGGCGAGCGACCGGTAGAAGACGATGCCGGCGGCGTTCACCACCACGTCGAGGCCGCCCGCCATGTCGACGGCGGCCGCCACCGCGGCCTGCACCTCGGCCTCGTCGCGCACGTCGACGCCGATGGCCTCGGCCGCCACGGTGTCACCCGTGGCCTCGGCGATGAGCTCGACCGTGGCCCGAGCGCCGTCGAGATCCCGGTCGAGGCAGGCCACGCCGTGGCCCCCGGCGGCCAGTCGCACCGCTGTCGCCCGGCCGATGCCCGACGCCGCCCCGGTCACCAGTGCCACCCGCTGCGTGCTCGTCATGGCCCGAGCCTCGCGCCGGTGGCGGGTGCCGCGCCGGTCGATGAGGACGCTGGTCAGTGACAAGCGTTGATGCGGATAACTACCCTCTGTGGTTCCGCACCGGCACATCGCCTGCGGGACGACGGGAGACAGTGACATGAAGAAGCTCGCCCTCGCGGCCGCAGCGGTGGCCGCGCTGCTGCTCGGCTCGCTCGTGGTCGGCATCGGACCGAGCTCCGCCGCCGGCTCGACCATCGGCTACACGATCATCGACAACGGCGACGGCACCTGCGACCTCGCCACCATCGACCTGAACGATGGCACGCTCACCGACCTGCCGGCCGACTCCTCGGCCGACGCCTGCGTCGCCGACCTCGCCGCCGACCCGCAGGGCGCGGTGTGGGGCATCGGCGGCGACACCCTCAGCCTCGGCTCGGCTCCGGCCGCCAACGTGCAGACCGACATCACCGTCGTCGCGTTCTCGCCCGACGGCACCCCGAACCCGTCACCGGTGTTCATGTCCGACGCCTTCACGAGCACGGTGCTCGCGGTCGGCGGCATCGCCTTCGACCCGTCGCTCGGCGCGGTGATCCAGGTGGGCGTGAGCGGCACCGACCCGGCCTGCCCGACCGGGGGCGGCGTCTGCCTCATGACCTACGACCCGGAGACCGGTGTGGCCACGCCCATCGGTGGGTCCGGCCAGCTCTCGACCCCGTACGACCAGCTGACCAGCTGCACCAGCGCCCTCTGGACCACCTACGACCCCGACGGCATCGCCTTCGCCACGGTGAGCCGCACCACTGGCGCGGTCACCGGTGGGGCCGGCGCCGACGCGTTGCCGTTCGGGTTCGACTGCGCGCCGGGCACCAACACCATGTACGGCATCTCGTTCGACGCCCGCGTGCCCGCCGGCAACGCCCCTGCGTCGAGCCAGGGGGTCGGCGTGTTCGACCCGGCGACGGGCGGGTACACCCAGAACGCCGCGGTGAGCGACAGCGCCGCCGACATCTACGCCCTGGCCGTGCCCGGCGCGATCGTGCCGGTCACCACCACGACCACCACGGCCCCGCCCGCGGTCGCGGCCGACACCGTGACGCCGGCCTTCACCGGCTGATCGCCGACAGCTCCACGAGCTGACCACGGGGCGTGCCGCCACGGCGGTGCGCCCCCGTGGCGCGTCCGGGCTCAGCTCGGGAGCATGCCGTAGGCGTGGGTCGGGCGGAGGCTGAGCACCACCCGACGGTCGGCCACCATCGCCCGGCGGTAGTCGTCCCAGTCCGGGTGCTCGCCCTGGACGGCGCGGTACATCTCGACGAGCTCCTCGACCGTGGCGTCGTCGGGCGCCGCGGCCACCGGGCTGAGCTCGGCGTCGCCCTCGAGCACGACGTAGGACCAGAAGTCGTCGGCGTTCACGTGGAGCGAGGCGCGCGGGTCGCGCAGGAGGTTGCGGTACTTCGCCCGGTCGGCCGTGATCGAGATGCGCACCCGGCCGTCGTCGGAGACGGTGTGCACGATGTTCGAGCTCTGCGGGCGGCCGTCGCGCTTGAGGGTGATCAGCACCCCGTTGCGGTGGTCGCGGGCGAAGGCGAGGGCGGCGTCGGTGTCCATGGCTCCAGTGAACACGCGAGACCCCGCGAACGGCGCGTGAAGGCTTCCTTTCAACCGTGGACCCACCACCGTGGCCGACCGTACGTTCCCGCCATGAGCGACTCCCCCTCCCGCCCGAAGCTCTACGCCGCCGCCGACTCGTTCCTCGATCCGGTCCTGGCCAACGAGTGGCTCGCCGTGGCGACGTCCGACGACGTGGCCGAGGGGGCGATGGTGCCGGTGACGCTGATGGGCGTGGAGCTGGTGCTGTGGCGCGACAGCTCCGGCGCCGTGCACGCGTGGGAGGACTTCTGCGTGCACCGCGGCGTGAAGCTCTCCCTCGGCCACGTCACCGACGACAAGGTGGTGTGCCCGTACCACGCCTGGAACTACGACGGCACCGACCGGTGCACGCTGATCCCCGCCCACCCCGACCTGACCCCGCCCGAGCGGGCGCGGGCGAACGTGCTCGCAGTGACCGAGCGCTACGGCCTGGTCTGGACGTCGCTGGGCACGCCCGCGGGCGACCCGCCGCCGATCGCGTGCTGGGACGACCCGGTGTTCTCGACCACGGCGTTGTGCGGCCCCTACGTCTTCGAGGCCGCAGCCCAGCGGGCGGTCGAGAACTTCATCGATCCCTCGCACCTCGGTGTGGTGCACGACGGGCTGCTGGCCTCCAAGGACTGGCTGCGGATGCGCCCCTACGAGGTGATCGAGACCGACGAGGGGCTGTTCGCACCCGACATCGAGATGGACTTCCCGGTGCCGAAGGACGGCTTCGCCATCTCGCCGGTGTCGTTCAACCGGCGCATCCCCCACCCGGTGACCGCGCAGGTCGAGGTGCTGCGGGAGGACGTGCCCTACACGGTGTGGATCACGTGCTGCCCGGTCGGGCCGCGCCGCTCGATCGCCTGGATCTGG
>CAMFLJ010000264.1 GCA_945957335.1 uncultured Actinomycetes bacterium
GCGTCGCGGGGGTGGTCCACGGCGTGAAGAGTTCGTACAACCACTCGGGCACGGGGCGACGCTAGTGCGCCGTGCCGGTCACCCCCGGGCAGGCAGGCCCGCCTCGGCGCGCAGGACGTCGAACTCCTCGAGGAAGCGCCGTCGGAGGGCGGACTTCTCGTCGTCGGGGGCCCATGACGCGTCGACGGCGGCGAGGGAGAGGTCCTCCATCACCTCCAGGTCGTAGCCGAAGGCGTCGGCGACGGCGACGTACTCGTCGGCCAGGTCGAACCGCATCATCCCGGGGTCGTCGCTGTTCACGGTGACCCTCACGCCCTGGCCGCGCTGGGTGTCGAAGGGGTGCGACGCCACGTCGGGCACCACGTGGGCGATCACCACGTTCGAGGTCGGGCAGACGGTGAGGGGGATGCCGGCATCGGCGACGCGACGAGTGAGCTCGGGGTCGTCGAGGAGCCGGAAGCCGTGGTCGATCCGCTCGCAGCCGAGCACGTCGATGGCGATGCGGATGTTCTCGGCGGGCCCGTCCTCTCCGGCGTGCAGCGTGCGGTGGAGCCCGGCGCGCGCCGCCGCCTCGAACGCAGGGGCGAAGGCGGCGTGGTCGATGCCCCGCTCGACCGAGTCGGCGCCGACACCGAGCAGGAGCTCGCGGTCGCAACCAGCGGCGAAGGACACCATCTCCTCGGCGTGGGCCGGGCCCGAGGGCTTGTCGACGTCGAGGATGAGCCGGCAGGTGATGTCGAGGTCGGCGTTGGCGTCGCGCACGCCGGCCGACACCCCGGCCCAGACCGTCTCGATGGGGACGCCGAGCTTCAGCACGAAGCCGGGCGAGAAGAACATCTCGCGGTAGCGCACGCCGGCGGCGACGCCGTCCTCGCAGGCCTCGTAGGCGATGCGGTGGAAGTCGTCGGCCGTGACCAGGCTGCGGCACACCACGTCGTAGATCTCGAGGAACTGGTTGAGATCGGTGAACTCGAACAGGTCGGCCGGGTCGGCCACCGGCAGCCCGACCCCGTTGCCCGCGGCGAGCTCGGCGATGGTGGCGGCGCGGGCCGCGCCCTCGACGTGGCAGTGCAGCTCGGCCTTCGGGAGGCGGCGGAGATGGTCGGCGGTGGCGGTGGTCACCGGGGGAGTCTGACAAGTCGCGCCACCTCGTTGGTTGCCCGCGTGTGAACACCTCGGACCGGACGCGACGACGCCCCCGGCCGGGCCGGGGGCGTCGTGGTGGAGCGGGGGCCGGATCAGGCCGGCGGGGTCTTGAGGTCCGGGTTCTCCTTGTAGACCTCGGCGATCACCGACATGTCGAACAGCTTGTCGGCGGCGATCGGGATGTCGACCAGGGCGAGGGCGTCGATGACCTGCTTCTGCAGCGACTCGGAGATGGTGCAGATGCCGTTGGTCGAGGTCTCCGGCGTGAGGACCAGGGTGTTCTGGTCCTTCGACTGCAGGAGCTCCTTGGCCGGGTCGAGGCCCTGGTCCTTGCCGTACACGTTGACGGCCAGGTCGACGGGCAGCTGCGGGTCGGCGACGGAGTCACGCCAGCCCTTGATGTCGCCGAGGAGGGCGGCCTTGACCGCGTCGCGGTTCTTCTCGAGGAAAGAGCGCTTCACGATCTGGTTCTGGCCGGTGATCGGGAAGCCGTAGTCGGCGAGGAGGAACACCTCGGGCTCGACGCCCTGGATGCGCAGGGTGTTGGGCTCGTTGGTGAAGTACGAGAACCAGCCGTCGACCTCGCCGTTGATGAGCGGCTGCGGGTCGAACTGCACGGGAACCTTGGTGACCTGGGACTCCGTGAGGTCGTTCGCCTTCAGGAAGGCGTTCCAGATGACCTCGTTGGTGGCCTGCACGCCGATCTTCTTGCCGATCATCGCCTGCGGGTTGGCGATCGGCTTGTCCTTGCGACTGGTGATGGCGAAGGGGTTCTTCTGGTACACCGCACCGACGATCACGAGGTCGGCGCCCTGGTTGATGGCGGCGGCGGTGACGTTGGGGTCCGAGACGCCGTAGACGGCCTTGCCCGCCTCGACGACCGCGTCCTGGGCGACGGTGGGGCCACCGGCGATGAGGTCGACCTTGTCGAAGCCCTGGTAGTAGCCGCGGCTGTCGGCCACGTACTGGCCGGCGAACTCGGTGTTCTTGATCCACATCAGCTGGTAGCTGAGGGTGCCGAGCCCGCTGCCGCCGCTGCCCCCCGAGCCGGAGCCCGAGCTCGAGCTGCTGCCGCACGCGGCCAGCAGGGTGCTGGCGCCACCGCCGAAGACGGCCAGCCCGGCGGCGCCGACGGCCCCGCGGCTGAGGAAGGAACGACGGTCGAGCGGCACTGGCGCCTCCGGTGCGATGGGCCCCCGGCTCCGGTGCCGGCGGCGGATGCCCGACGATAGGACGGCAGCGGCAGTGCTGTCAGAAATCCTTCACCGGCCGTTCAGGTCGGCGACATCTGTGTCGTCGCAGGGTGGCTCAGCCGCGTCCGTGGAGCAGGTGCCAGACCCGGCTCGGGGTGAGCGGGGTGGCGAGGTCGCGGACGGCGTCGGCGGGCAGCGCGGCCGCCACCGCGTTGGCCACGCAGGCGAACGAGCCGTTGGTGCCGCCCTCGCCCATGCCCTTCATGCCGCCGGGCGTGTACGGCGACGGGGTCTCGGTGAGCACGACCTCGATGTCGGGCACGCTGGCCGACACCGGGAGCAGGTAGTCGAGGAAGGTGGTGGTGCGGGGCTGGCCGTCGCCGTCGACGACGATCTCCTCGAGCAGGGCGGCACCGAGGCCCTGGGCGACGCCGCCGTGCACTTGGCCCTCGACGATCGTGGGGTTGACCACCGTGCCGCAGTCGAGCACGACGCCGTAGCGCTCGACGTCGACGATGCCGGTGGTGGGGTCGACCGCCACCCGGCACACGTGGGTGCCGAACGAGAACGTGTACTGCTCGGGGTCGTAGGCGAAGCGGCACTCGAGGCCGGGCATCTCGTCGCCCTCCGGCAGGGCCCAGCCCTGCCAGGCCCGGCGGGCGACCTCGGCGATGGTGAGCGACACGTTGGTGCCGGCCACCGTGGCCCGGCGCCCGCCGAGCACGATGTCGGCGGGGGCGGCCTCGAGCATCTCGGCGGCGATGCGGCGGAGCCGGTCGGCGAGGGCCGAGGTGGCCTGAACGACGGCGCCGCCGCCGACGGCGATCGAGCGGGAGGCCGCGGTGCCGTAGGCGCTGTAGGGGCTGCGGTCGGTGTCGGAGTGGACGAGCTCCACGTCGGCCACGTCGACGCCCAGGCGGTCGGCGGCGAGCTGCACGAACGTGGTGGCGTGGCCCTGGCCCTGGGGGCTGGTGCCGACGAAGAGCCGCACGGTGCCGTCGGGCTCCATGCGCGCGATCGCCGACTCCCACGAGCCGACGTCGAGCCCGACGTGCGGGTTGCCCTGGCTCGGGCCCACGCCGGCCATGTGCACGTAGCTGGCGTAGCCGAGGCCGCGGAGGCGCCCGTCGTCGGGCGGCTCGGGCCAGGCCGACGCGATCTCGCGGGCCCGTAGGAGCGCGGCGCCGTAGTCGCCGTTGTCGTAGGTGATCGGCGCGCAGCGCGTGGCGTAGGGCTGCTGCTCGGGCCGGATCATGTTGCGCAGGCGGATGTCGACCGGGTCGACGCCGAGCTCGCGGGCGACGACCTCGACCGCCCTCTCGCACACGAAGACGGCCTGGGTCTGCCCGAAGCCCCGGTAGGAGCCGGTGGGGGTGGTGTTGGTCGCGACGACGGTGGCCTCGGTGCGCACCGCGTCCCAGGTGTAGGACTCCGGCACCATCCCGGCGAGGGTGAACAGAGGGCCGCCGCCGAAGTGGGCGAGGTAGGCCCCGGCGTTGCGGAACGCCCTGACGTGCAGCCCTCGCAGTCGGCCGTCGAGGTCGAACGCCACCTCCACGTCGACGGTCTCGCCCCGGGCCTGGTGGGTGGCCACGAGGGTCTCGTAGCGGTCCTCGACCCACTTCACCGGCCGGCCCAGGTGGAGGGCGGCGAGGCAGGCCATCAGCTCGTCCTCGTAGAGGTGGTCCTTCAGCCCGAACCCGCCGCCGACGTCGGGGGCGACGACGCGGATGCGGTGCTGCGGGAGGCCCGTGACCGAGGCGAGGGTGTCGCGCACGGCGTGGGGTGCCTGGGTGGAGGTCCAGACGGTGAGGCGCCCGTCGGGCTCGGGCACCGCCACGATGCCCCGGGGCTCCATCGGTGAGCCGGCGACCCGACCCAGGTCGAGGCGGAACGAGACCGTGCGCTCGGCGGCGGCGAAGACAGCGGCGGTGTGCTCGGCGCTGTCGCCGGTGTCCCACCGGCTCATGACGTTGTCGGGCCGCTCCGCGTAGAGCAGTGGCGCGCCCGGGGCCAGGGCCTCGCGGGTGTCGACGACCGAGGGCAGGTCGTCGACCTCGACCAGCACGCGCTCGGCCGCGTCCTCGGCCTGGTACCGATCGGCCGCCACGACGACAGCGACCGGCTCGCCGACGAAGCGCACCCGGGTGTCGACCACCGGGTGGTCGCGCTGGAAGTCGCCCGGCATGTGCCAGACCACGGGGATCCGGCCGGAGCAGGCGGCGTTGAGCTCGTCGGGGCCGAGCACCACCGCGCCGGGCACGTCGACCTCGGAAGCGTCGATGCCGAGCAGCTCGCCGTGGGGGACCGGCGACCGGACGATGGCGGCGTGGAGCAGGCCGGGGATGTCGACGTCGTCGGTGTAGCGACCTCGGCCCGCCAGCAGGCGAGGGTCCTCGAGGCGCGGCAGGCGCTGACCGACCCAGGTCATCGGTCCTCCTCCCCGCCGTCGAGCACCGCCCAGGCGTCGGCCACCGCCGCCCGGATGTTCACGTAGCCGGTGCAGCGGCACAGGTGGCCGCCGAGCACCTCGTCGACCGCGTCGTCGATGGTGCAACCGGCCTCGGCCGCGGCCACGAGCGACATCACGATGCCCGGGGTGCAGAACCCGCACTGGAGGCCGTGGTTGCGGTGCATGGCCTCCTGCACCGCGTGCAGCGACGCCCCGTCGGCCAGGCCCTCGACCGTGCGCACCTCGGTGCCCTCGGCCTGCACCGCGAGCATGAGGCACGAGCGCACCGCCCGCCCGTCGAGCACCACCGTGCACGCACCGCAGGCCCCCTGCTCGCAGGCGACGTGGGTGCCGGTGAGCCCGGCACCGTGGCGCAGGGCGTCGGAGAGGAGGGTGCGGCCCTCGACCTCGACCGCGAGGGGAGCACCGTTCACCGTCAGCTCGACGCGGCGGTGGTCGGTGGCGGTCACGGTGCGAGCCCGGGGAGGAGGCGGCGGACGAGGGCGCCGGCGAGCGCGGCCCGGTGCGGCGCGCTGGCGTGCACGTCGTCGGCCGGTGCCACCTCGACGATCACGGCGTCGGCGCAGTCGTCGACGGCCGCGGCGTCGAGGGGGCGACCGAGCAGGAGC
>CAMFLJ010000265.1 GCA_945957335.1 uncultured Actinomycetes bacterium
ATTCGCCTTAGTCTCGTGGGCTCGGAGATGTGTATAAGAGACAGGACCGTGCCTGCTCGGCAGCCAGGCGCCCGGCCGCGGCGCCGCTCACGAGCGAGGCGTCGGCCAGCCACCCGCTCGGGCCGACCCAGTCGCCCGCGACGAGCACGCCGTCGACCCCGGTGTCGGTCACGTCCGGCCGTCCGGCCAGGCCACCGCCCGCCGGCGTCACCGACGCCGAGATCACGACCATGCGGTGGAGGTAGCGGTCGAGCACCACGTCATCGTGGGTGATCCCCGCCCGTCCCGCCAGCGTCCACAGGTCGGCCCGCAGCTCGTCCGCGCTCGTCGTCCCGTCGTGGTGCAGGTTGCGCATGGCGTGGACGAGGGCGCTGCCCGTCGGGGCGAGGTCGGCGCCGGGGGCGTGGGCGACGAGGTAGTGGGGCCGGTCGACGCCGAACCACGACGGGATCTCGGGTGGGCGGCGCAGGCCGAGGTCGAGGCAGCTGGCCGTCACGGCCGGGCCGAGGCGGTCCCACGATGCGGGAGCGCCACCGGGCAGCAACGTCGCGGCCGCGGCGGGGGAGCCGGAGGCGACGACCACCCGACCGGCGCGCCGCACCCGGCCGTCGTCGGTGCGCACGAACGGCCCCTCGATGTCGCGGTCGACGGCCGTGGCGGACGCGTGCACGGCCTCGACGCCGCTGCCGGCCGCGGTGCGCAGAGCGTCGGTGAGCTGCGCCCACCCGCCGTGCAGGTAGGTCACGCCGCGGGCGGCGGCCTTGAGCTGGTGGACGGCGACGTCGGCCGACACCAGGTCGAAGTCGGCGCTGTAGGTGCCGACGCGCACGAGCGTGGCGAGCACCTGGCGGGGCCGTTCGGGCAGGAGCCCCTCGAGCCACTCGGCCGTCGTCAGGTGGGCGACCGCCGCCGGCTCGGTGCGGGCGACCTTCGCCATCGCCCGGGCCAGGCGGGCCTTGTCGGCGGCGCCCAGGAACGGGCTGACGAGCGCGCCGATGCCCTGGGGCAGGGGGGCGGTGTGGTCGTCCCAACCGAGCGTGCCGGCCTTCGGCGGACGCGCCCCGCGGAGGGTGACACCGAGGTCGTCGAGCACCGCGTGGCCCGGCCCGCCGTCGTACACGGCGTGGGGCCCGAGGTTGAGCGAGAAGCCGTCGCGCTCCTCGGTGCGGGCCCGGCCGCCGCGGGTGTGGCCCTCGATCAGCGCGACTCGTGCGCCGGCGCGGGCGGCCGTGGCCGCCGCGGTGAGCCCGGCCAGGCCGGAGCCCACGACGATGACGTCGTGGTGGTCGGCGGTGGTGTCGTCACCGGTGGTGGGGTGGGTCTGCGGTCCGTCGGTCATGGTGGGGAACCTCCTCACCGTGACGACGAGGTGGCAGCCGGGGTTGTGACAGGCGAGCGCTGCTCATCTAGTTCACTGAAGAAACATTTGCTTCGGAATCGAAATATATGGTACGAAAGCAGTGCACCTCCACCTACACTCTCGAGGGAGACACCGTCATGAGCGCAACCCTGATCGTCCGCCACCCCGTCAACGACTACGCCACCTGGCTCGCCGCCTACGAGTCGGTGCAGGGCCTCCACGAGAAGTACGGCGTGACGAGCTCGCAGATCCTCCACGCCCCGGGCGACCTCAACGACGTCGTCGTGATCCACCGCTTCGTGACGCCGGCCCAGGCCGAGGGCCTCGCCAACGACCCGGCGCTCAAGGAAGCCATGCAGAGCGGCGGCGTCGCCGGAGCGCCGCGCATCGAGATCTTCGTCGGTGCCTGAGCCAGCACCACGACCGCAGGTCCGACGCAGGAGGGGCGGCGCCAGCCGCCCCTCGGTCGCGTCCCGTGGCGTCGTCCGCGCCGATCCCGACTTCACCGACGAGTACCCCGACGGCGAAGCCACCGCCATGGAGGTGCACGCCACGCTCGTGCGCACGGGCGACGTCCTCCTGACCGAGCTGGGCCGCTCCATCACGGCCACGTTCGGCGTCCCGCACCTGGTGCTGACCACGCTCGCCGTCATCGACGGCTCGCCCGAGCCGCTCACCCCCTCCGAGATCGCTGACCGCCTCGTCGCCCCCGCGGCCTCGATGACCTCGCTGCTCGACACCCTCGAAGACAAGGGCTGGGTCGTGCGCACGCCGAACCCGGCCGACCGCCGCAGCGTCCTGATCGAGATCACCGACCTCGGTCGAGCCACCGCCGACCAGCTCCTGCCGGGCATCCGCGCCATCGAGGTCGACGTCATGTCGGTGCTCAGCCCGGCCGAGCGCGCCTCGATGCTGAAGATGCTCGGCAAGGTGCTGGCCCGATCCGCCGAGCTGGCCGAGGGCCCGCCCCGCATCCTCGAGGGCCGCCGCAACCGCCCCGACCGCCTCGGCTGAGCCGACGCCTCACCGCGCCCCGGTCAGGGCGTGGCGGCCATGCGGGTGACGAGGCCGAGCAGGCGCTCGTGCATCTCGCCGGCGGGCAGGTGGGCCCGGGCGCCGTGGCCAGGGAGCAGCCACTCGAACGACGCCCGCTCGGCCAGGGCGGCGAGCGAGCCGGTCTGCTCGGTCCACGAGAACCAGGTGGCGCCCCGGAACGCCGTGAGGTCGTCGCGCTCGTGGCTCCACGCCAGCGAGTCGCCCGAGAAGCAGAAGCGCTCGTCGACCACGAAGATCACGCTGCCCTTGGTGTGGCCGGGCACCGGGTGGGCCACCACGCCGGGCGCCACCGCGGTGGGCTCGCCGGCGGCGCCCTCGAGCAGGTCGGACGCGAACGGCGCGGCCCGCCGGTCGTCGGTGTGGATCCACACCCTCGCCCCGAACCGATCGGCGTAGCGCTGCGCGTCGGCCACGTCGTCGCGGTGGGTGAGCAGCACGTGGGCGATGCCGCCCATCTCCTCGAACGGCCGGGCCAGCGCCTCGGTCCAGCGGGGCGAGTCGATCAGCAGGTTGCCGTCGGGGCGGGTGACGAACCACGCCGACGCGCCGAACGAGCTCTCCGAGCAGTAGCCGACGTCGAACACGCCGCTGCCGGGCTCGACCTCACGTGGGTAGAGCCGCCCCGGCCGAGGGCGGTGGTCGACCGTGCCGATCGAGGTGGTCGGGCACGCCTGGGCCGCCAGCCAGGCCCCCAGCTCGGCGGCCTCGTCGCCCGGCTCGGGCTGGTGGTGCACCACCGAGTGGCCGCGGGCCGGGCCGAAGGTCTCGGGGGCGATCTCGCGGCAGGTGCCGCAGTCGATGCAGCGCGTGTCGCAGAACCAGGCGCCGTCGACGTTGGCGATGTTGCGGAGCTCGACCCTCGCCATGTCGGGGAGGGTACCGACCGGCCCCGCCGACCGGTCGGTGTGGTTCCCGCGATCGTCGGCCGCCGCAGTGGGCCGCAGAGGGCGAGGGAGGAGCGGGCGTCAGCCGTCGGTGACGGCGCTGAGGCGCTCCTTGGCGGTGTCGAAGGCGTCGTCGGTGGCGACCAGGCCCCGTGAGCCGCCCAGCTTCTGCAGCAGGTGGTCGCCGCCCGTGACCGGCGGGTACTTCGGCGGGTCGTCCTCCGACCAGCACGTCGGCAGGCACTCGACGACCATGTCGTAGTCGCCGTCGAGGAAGAACGCCGTGGAGCGGCGCAGCGCAGGGCCGTCGGTGCGGGCGGGGGGCGGGGCCACCCGGTGCACGGTCGAGCGCCAGCGGTCGTTGGTCCACTCGGCCAGCAGGTCGCCGAGGTTGATGACGTAGGCGCCGTCGGCCGGCTGCACCGGCCACCACTCGCCGTCGGGGCCGACGATCTCGAGACCGGGCACCTGGTCGGCGTAGAGCACGGTGACGATGCCGTAGTCGGTGTGGGCGCCCATCCGCTGCTGTCCCTCGACCGGGTCGGGGTGGCCGGGCTGGCGCTCGTAGCGGATCATCCGCATGACCTCGATGGGGTGCTGGCAGCGCTCGACGAAGAACTCCTCGGGCATGTCGAGGGCGACGGCGAAGATGCGGGTGACCGTGCGGGCCAGCTCGGCGACGGCGCCGTAGTAGGCGTTGAGCCGCGGCCGCATCGAGGGCATGGCCTCGTCGGGCCACACGTTGGGGGCGAGGAAGCGATGGCGCTCGGCCAGCACCGCCGGGTCGGTCTCGTCGACCTCGTCGCGGGCGATGTTGAACGACTCGAAGATGTCGGGCGGCGCCTCGACCCCCAGGCTGTAGGCGAGCGACTCGGCCCCGATGCCCGAGTAGCCCCGGTTCACCTCGGGCGGCGAGATCAGCGAGTCCTTCACCTCCTGGGGGAGGGCGAAGAACTCGTCGTTCACGGCGAGCATGTCGTCGATCAGGTCGCGGGGGATGCCGTGACCGGTGATCTGCATGAAGCCGTAGGTGGTGGCGGCCTGCTGCACCGCGGCGACGATCTCGGCGCGGGCGCCCGGGTCGCCGCTGTCCCACCCCGAGATGTCGATGACGGGGACGGTGCGCGGAGGGGTCTCGATCGTGCTCACGGGTCCGATCGTCGCCGGGCCCGACGGCTCGCGTCAACGGACGACAGGCCCGCTTCACGGCCCGTTCACCAGATCGGGACCAAGGTCCCGGAGGGGTAGGCCGCGACGGCCGGCTCAGCCGTCGGCGGCGGCGTAGCGGGTGTCGGAGGCGAGCTTGCCCTCGGGCACGCCGATGGCGAGATCGGTCCACGCCCAGACCCGCCAGAACAGGCGGTCGGTGTCGGTGTAGGCGTCGCGGGAGTGCGAGAACCGGTGGTTGTCGACGCAGATCGCCTCGCCCGGGGCCACGCGGAAGCGGGCCGCCCGCTGCCGGAGCTGCTCGAACAGGGCGCCGACCTCGTCGAAGAGGGCGAGCGTGCCCTGGGGGTCGGGGTCGTCCGGCATCGGTCGCATGCAGCCGCTCAGCACGCCGAGCCAGAACAGGCGCCGCCCGGCGGGCGTGGCGGTGACCATCGTGCCGATGCGGGGGACCATCCCCTCGGAGGTGAGGTCGAGCGTGGTGCCGGTGAGGAAGTCGGCCAGGCGCCGGCCCGGTGAGCCTTCGGGCTCGGCGGCGAGCGCGTCGACCACGGCCCAGTCGTCGATGAGGACCGACTCGCCACCCTCCGCGCTGTCGACGTCGCACAGCAGGAACATGGCGTCGGGCGCCTCGTGGCCGTAGACGAAGCCGTCGGTGTGCATGGGCAGCGGCACGAGGTGGCCGTCGCGCTCGGTGACCTTGCGGTCCTTGTCGCCGCCCTCGCGCACGGCGATGGGCTCGGGCGCCGCCACCACCCGGTCGCCGAGCACCCGGCGGGCCAGGCCGTCGGCGGTGTCCTTGCCGATGGGCAGCCCGGTGAGGATGGCGGCCCCCTCGGTGCGCATCAGGCGGGCGGCCTCGAACGGGTCGTCGGTGCGGGTGGGCACGAGGGAGGGGTCGAGGTCGGCGAGCAGTTCGGCCTGTCTCTTATACACATCTCCGAGC
>CAMFLJ010000266.1 GCA_945957335.1 uncultured Actinomycetes bacterium
GGGCTCGGAGATGTGTATAAGAGACAGACGAAGTGCCGGATCGAGATCTGCCCGATCGAGCCGGTGGCCCACTGCACGACGCGGTAGGGGGTGGCGGTGTCGGTCACGTGGGCTCCTGGGATCGAGGTGGGTGCGTGCGGCGGCGCGGGTCGGCGAGGTCAGGTGACCCACTGGCCGCCGTTGACCGACAGGTGCTGTCCGGTGACGGGGGCGGCGAGGTCGGAGCAGAGGAACAGCACCGAGCCGGCGCACTGCTCGGGTGTGGGGATCTGGCGGATCGGCAGCTCCTGGGCCCGCTGGCGGAAGAACTCCTCCTCCGTCACGTCGGTGGCCGCGGCGGTGGCTGCCGCACCGTTGTCGAGGCTCTCGCCGGTGACCGGGCCGAGGAAGATGCCGTTCACCCGGAGCTTCGGGCCCAGCTCGAGCGCGGCGGTGCGCACCAGGCTGGCCATGGCCGCCTTCGACGCGGCGTAGGCGCCCATGGTGGGCGGGTTGCGCAGGGCGGCGCCGGAGTTGACCAGCACGATCGACCCGCCGTCGGACATCACCGGCACGGCGGCCTGGATCAGGTGGAGCGAGCCGAAGAAGTTGACGTCGAACACCTCCTGCCAGGTGGTCGGGTCGGCGTCGGCCACCCGCACCCAGTCGCCGGCGGGGTGGCCGTTCTGCACGAGGTGGTCGAGGCGACCGAACCGCTCGATGGCGCCGTCGACGACGGCACGGCAGTCGTCGGGGTTCGAGAGGTCGGCCGGCACGACATGGGCCTCACGCCCGAGGGCCCGGACCTCCTCGGCGATCGGCTCGAGCCGCTCACGGCGCCGCGAGGCGACGACCACGTCGACGCCGCGCTCGGCGAAGCCGACCGCGATGGCCCGACCCATCCCCGGACCGGCCCCGGTGACGACGGCGACGGATCCCTCTTCGAACATCGCTCCCCCTCCCACGTGCGGCTCCCGCCGCACCGACGCATTCTAGGAGATGCTGTCTCGTAATCAAGCGTCGGCACCGCCGTGCGATGGCACGATGGGGAGATGGCGGCCCTCGACCTGACGCTCGACACCACCGGTCCCGACGGCGGACCGGCCCACCTCGCCTGCAGCTGGTTCGCGCCCGAGGGGGCACCGCGGGACACCACGCTCGTGTGCCTGCCGGGGGGCACCTACGACCGGCACTACTTCCACGTGGTCGTGCCCGGACGTGAGGGCTACAGCTTCGCCGAGCACGCCGCCGCCGACGGCTTCGGCGTGCTGACGGTCGACCTGCTCGGCACCGGAGCGAGCACCCGCCCGGCCACCGACGTGACGTGGCACCACCAGGCCGACTCCGTCGCCGGGGCGCTCCCCCATCTCCCGGCGCTCGTCGGCGCCTCCGGCCCACTCGTCGCAGTGGGCCACTCGATGGGCGGCTACGTGGCCCAGGTCCAGCAGGCGCACCACCGCTCCTACGCCGGGCTGGCGATCCTCGGCACCACCGTCGGGCCGGTCGGGCCTCTCGGGCTCCCTCCGGAGATGATCGACGCCGCGGCCACCGCCGAGGGTCGCGCCGCCCTCCACCAGCAGCTGCTCGCCGGGTTCCCCGACCCGGAGATGGCGCCCGACCGGGCGACGATGCGGGGCTGGTTCCACCTGGCCGACGTGCCCGACGACGTGATCGCCGCCGATGACGCCCAGACCTCGACGGTGGTGCTGCGCGCCTGTGCCACGTCGGGGGTGGTCCCCCGGTTCACCGAGGCCGAGGCGGCGGCCGTCGACGTGCCCGTGCTGCTCGCCTACGGCGAGCTCGACGTGTCGCTCGACCCCTCCACCGAGCCGCAGTGGTACCCCCGTCGAGCCCGTCGGTCACCGTGCACGTCCAACCGGGCAGCGCCCACTGCCACAACCTGGCCACCACGCGCGTGGCGATGTGGGACGCCGTGCTGGGATGGGCCGCCGCCCTCTGATCGACAGGCACCCGGCCGAGCGGGCTCAGCGCCGCAGGGCGTCACCCACCAGCGCGTCGAGCTCGTCGAGGGCCCACGGCCCGTCGCTGTTCGGGCGCTCGGTGATCGGCGTCTCCCGGGGCTTCGGGAACCGGCCGACGAAGTTGCCGGTGACCGAGAAGACCTGGCCGGTGACGTGGGCGGAACCTGGGCCCGCGAGCCACGCGTACATCGGGGCCACGAACTCGGGCCCGGCCACGCGCAGCGAGGCGTCGCGCATGGCCTCGGTGAGCACGCCGCGCTCGTAGAGGTCCCAGATCTGGCGCTCGTACTCGGGGCCGGACGACAGGTCGGTCTGGGCGCCCGGGGCCACGGCGTTGACCCTGATGCCGGCGCTGCGCAGGTCGCGCGCCATGCCCCAGGTGAGGCTCACCACGCCACCCTTGCCGGCGGAGTAGCCGGTGCCGCCGTAGAGGCCGAGGAAGCTGTGGGAGGTGGTGTTGATGATCGACCCGCCCCGCTCCTTCATGTGCGGCACGGCCTGGCGGCAGCAGTTGAACGTGGCGTTCAGGTGCACACCGATCAGCTGCTCCCACAGCTCCGGGGACGGGTCGTCGGCCAGGGTCTGGCCGGGGCCCGAACCGAAGCCGGCGATGTTGGCCAGCACGTCGATGGAGCCGAACTCGTCGAGGCAGGTGGCGATCAGCTCGGCGGCGTAGGCGTCGTCGGCGACGTCGCCGCAGCTGGCCACGGCCCGACCGCCACCGGCGTCGTCGATGGACGCCACCACGGCGTCGAGGGGGCCGCGGTCGGTGCCCCGCGAGCCCGAGCTGTTCACGACGACGTTGGCGCCCTCGGCGGCCAGACGGCGGGCCGTGGCCTCACCGATGCCCCGGCTCGCGCCGGTGACGACCGCGTTCAGCCCCTCGAGGGCACCGCTCACCGCCCGGACGCCTTCTTCTTCGCCGTCGCCTTCTTCGCCGTCGCCTTCTTCGCCGTCGCCTTCTTCGCCGTCGCCTTCTTCGCCGTCGCCTTCTTCGTGGCTGCCTTCTTCGCCGTCGCCTTCTTGGCGGGACGGCGGGCGGGGGCCGCGCCCTGGCCGGCCTCGACGTGCTCGAGCCACTGCTCGAGGGTGGCGTCCTCCCAGTCGTCGGGCCCGTACACCGTGCGCGGCAGCGGGGTCATGATGTGGCTGTCGCCGCCGGTGACGTACTGGGCCGAGAGGCGCTCCCAGGCCACCAGGCGGTCGTCGACCTCGCCCTCGTCGCAGAGGCCACGCGTCGTGTCGCGGTTCTGGTGCAGGCGCACCTGCGAGGGGATGTCGGTGGCCCAGACCATCACGACCTCGTGCTGGTTCGAGGTGACCTCGTAGAGCCCGGTGGCGTGGTGGCCGTATTCGGCCATCAGCGGCGTGCGCTCCTCGGCCACTGCCGCCAGGAACTCGAGGCCAGAACCGGGCCGCACTGTCAGGATCTCGTTCACGAACAGCGTGCCCGTGATCCCCGCGGCGCGGATCTCCTCGGTGCTCGGGCTGCCCGGCACCCCGCCGAGGAGGCGGTCGAAGCCACCCGTGCGCCACTGGGCGGCCTTGTCCCACCAGTCGCCGTAGAACGCCTTGCGCCGCTTCAGGTTCATGCGGTCGACGTTGCTGGCCCAGCCCGTCCAGCCCTTGGAGCCGATGTCCCAGATGTTGATCACCTGGGGCCAGCGCCCGCCGCCCGCGGCGCACACGTAGAACGAGCCCTGCAGCCCGAACATCTCGGGCATGCGCAGCACCGGGTCCTGCCAGAGGTGCTCCATGTAGTCGTACTGGCCCTGGCCGACGACGTCGACGACCTCGTAGAGGTACAGGTTGCGGTTGGCCACGGGGTCCTCCGGCGGCGAGAAGGGATCGGTTCGATCGGTGGGTCGGGACGGCGAGCAGGCGATGCCGCTCAGATGCGGGGCATGACCTTGTCGGCGTAGAGCTGGAGGCTCTCCCAGCCCAGCTCGGGCGGGATGCCGCCCATGAGCGGGTGGAGGGCCACGGCGCCGGTGCGACCGGCCAGCTCCACGCACTCGTCGGGCGTGAGCACCTGCCACATGCCGGACGCCTTGAGGTCGTCGACCGAGCCGGCGTCGAGGGCCACCGCGTTGTCGTGGGTGCCCGACTGCCACGAGTTGTAGGAGGTGGCGTCGTAGAGGGCGTAAGGAGCGAGCTGGGCCCAGGCGGCGTCGGGGTCCTCGGCCACGAACGTGAAGCTCGGCCCGTTCGGGTACATGAAGAACCCGGTCGTGTAGCCGACCTTCTCGCACTCCTCGGCGTAGATCTCGCCGATCACGGGGTCGGTCGACATGGTGAAGAACGGCAGGCGCAGGCGAGCCGCCCGCTCCGCCGACGCCCGCACCGAGCCACCCGCCCACATCAGCATCTCGACCGGGCTGGTGGGCACGGGGTTGACCTGGACCGAGCGGCCCTGCCACTCGAACGGCTCACCGCTCCACGCCTGGCGCAGCACCTGCAGGTACTCCTCGGTGATGGCGCCGCGGCGACGGCGGTCGACCCCGGCCATCTCGAACTCCTCGACCTTGTACCCGAGGCCGGCGACGAAGGTGAAGCGCCCGCCGCTGGCGAGGTCGAGGGTGGCGACCTGCTCGGCCAGGCGGACCGGGTCGTGCAACGGCACGAGGAGCGCGTTGACCGTCACCCGCATGTTCCGCGTGGCCCCGAGGATCAGGCCGGCGAGGGTGGTCGGGGCGGAGATGAAGTCGACGCCGTGGTGCTCGGAGACGGTGGCGGCGAGGAAGCCCTGCTCGTCGGCCCACCGGCACATCTCGATGCTCTCGCGGTAGAGGTCGGCGTCGGTGAGCCTCGACATCGGCGCGCGGCGCATGTCGAAGCGGATGGCGGATGCAGCGGCCACGGTCCCCCCTGATGCCCCGACTCGGGGCGGTGTGCGTGAGCGCCGGCCACGAGGCCGGCCCTCCGGGCTGCATATCGTATGCAGCCTCGCGGCACGCGAGGACCGGATCCGGGGGGACCAGATGACCAGTGGCGCACGCTTCGAACGCCTGATGGAGCCGGGGCGCATCGGCCCGATCGAGCTGCGCAACCGCATCGCCATGTGCCCGATGGGCGTGCTCTACAGCAACGACGACGGCACGATCAGCGACAACGAGGCCGCGTTCTACGAGGCCCGGGCACGTGGCGGCGCCGCCCTGCTCCTCGTGGGCACCGCCCAGGTCGCGTACCCGATCGGCACCAACCACGAGCGCAACCCCGGCGTCTCCGACGACCGGTTCCTCCCCGGGCTCACCGAGCTCACCACCCGCGTGCACCGCCACGGCGCCGCCATCGCCGCCCAGCTCAACTTCATGGGGGTGGGCGCCATGCTCGACATCGCCTCGGGCCGCCGACGACTGGTGCCCGACCGCTTGCCCCGCCCCGCACCAGACCGGCTGTGGTCGCTGATGACCGACGCCGAGATGGCCGCGTCGTCGGCTCCCTTCACCGT
>CAMFLJ010000267.1 GCA_945957335.1 uncultured Actinomycetes bacterium
GGTCGGGCGGGTCGAGGTAGGTGAACGGCGCCGGCTTCACGACGCGACCGCCGGGGACGCGTCGAGCCACTCGTCGATGGCGTTGAGCGCCTCGGCCTTGGTGCCGGCGCTGGCGCCGCTGGCCTCCACCGAGGTGGCCGCGATGCGGGCCATGGCCAGGTCGTCGAGCCCGAAGGTGCGACGGACCAGCTCGTACTCCTCGAGCAGGCCGGGGCCGAACAGCAGCGGGTCGTCGGCGTTGATCGACACCCGCACCCCGGCCTCGAGCAGCTGCGGCAGCGGGTGCTCCTCGATGGAGGGCACCACGGCCAGCAGGACGTTGGAGGTGGGGCACACGTCGAGGCACGTGCCCAGGTCGGCGAGCCGCTCGGGCAGGCCCTCGCGCTCGACCGAGCGCACGCCGTGCTGGATGCGGTCGGCGCCGAGCAGCTCGAGCGCGGCCACCACGCTGTGGGCGCCGTCGAGCTCGCCGGCGTGGGGCGTGGAGAGCAGCCCGGCGTCGCGAGCGATGTCGTAGGCCTCGGTGAAGCGGCCCGGCGGCCCGAGCAGCTCGTCGTTGGCGAGGCCGAAGGCCACCACGCCCCGGTGGGCGTGGCGGGCCGCGATGCGGGCCTGCTCGACGGCGTCGGAGGGGTCGAGGGTGCGGTCGGCCGAGACCATCCAGCCGATCTCGACGCCGGTGCGCTCGGTGGCCGCCCTCGACGCCTCGAGGATGAGCTCGAGCAGGTCCTCGGGCGGGCCCAGCCGGTCGATGTGGTGGGGGAGGTAGATGGCGGGCTCGATGTAGACGGCCCCCGCCTCGACCGCGTCGTCGGCGGTCTCGTCGACCAGGCGCACCATGTCCTCCGGGCGCTGCAGCACCTCGCACGCGGTGACGTACATCTCGGCGAACACCGAGAAGCTCCCGAACCCGCTGACGACGGGCATCTCCATGCCGTGCTCGGTGGCGAGCTCGGCGAGCGTCGAGGGGCGCATGCCGCCCTCGAGGTGGAGGTGCAGGTGGGCCTTCGGGAGGGTCTTGAGGTCGTTCACGGGCGCGCCTCTCAGAGGTGACGGCCTCCGACGGGCGGAGGGGACCAGGCCGACGGGGGTCGGGCTCGGGTCAGACGGGGGAGCCGGTGCCGCGCCCGGGGGCGTAGCGGGACAGCACCACGTTCTCGATGCTGGAGATGATCCCGTAGAGGACCACCGAGGCGAAGGTCACGATGGCCACGCAGGACCAGAGCTGGTCGATCTGGAACATGCTCATCGACTGCAACATCATGTAGCCGAGCCCCTTGCCGGTGGCGAGCCACTCGGCGAGCAGGGCGCCGATGATGGCAAGCGGGGCGGCGATGCGCATCGAGGCGAACAGCGCCGGCAGCGCCGCCGGGAACTGCACCTTGGTGAGGGCGATCCGGGGCGTGCCGCCGTAGGCGGTGACCAGGTCGATGGTGTGGCTCGGCACCGACTTGAGGGCGTGGGTGACGTTCACGAGCGCCGGGAAGAACGTGACGATGCCGGCGATCACGGCGACGGCGAGCAGGCCACGTCCGAAGATCAGGGCGATGAGCGGTGTCATGGCCACCAGGGGCACCGAGCGCAGCGCCATGGCAAGGGGCATGAAGGTGGCCTCGACCGACCGGCGCAGCACGAACACCATCGACACGACGAGGGCGGCGATGATGCCGGTGACGAGCCCGATCCCCGCGTCGAGGAACGTGGTCTTGGCCGCCTCGAAGAGCGTGGAGCGGTTCTGGGCGGCGTTCGGGGCGGTGAACATGTACTTCCACACGTCGGCCGGCCCGCGGGAGATGAAGGGGCTGAAGTCGAGCAGCTTGATGATCGCCTGCCAGGCGACGAGGGCCACCACGATGGCGATGGTGGCGTTGAGCATGAACTTCAGGAAGCGGACGACCACCCGCTTGGTGAGCTCACCGGCGGTCGGCTGGTCGAGGGCGACGGGCCGGCCCGTGGTGGGATCAGCGTTGGGTGTGGTCAGGTCGACCGTGGTGTCGGTGGAGGTCACTTGGTGTTCCTCGGGGCCCAGGGGGTGCACAGGCGCCCGACCACGGCGGTGATGCCGTAGGCGACGCCGGCGAGAGCGGTGGCGGTCAGGGCGATGGCCCAGGTGCGCTCGATCTGCAGCGCCTGCTGGGAGTTGATCATCGACACCCCGAGGCCGGAGTCGCTGCCCATGTACTCGCCGATGATGGCGCCGAGCACGGCGGCCGGGGCGGCGATGCGCAGGGCGGCGAACAGGCTGGGCAGGCTGGCCTTGAGGCGGACCCGGCGCATCTGGGTGAGCGAGCCGCCGCCGTAGGCCCGGACCACGTCGAGCGAGGTGCGGTCGGCCGACCGGAGGCCGACGATCATGCCGATCAGGGTGGTGAAGTACACCGAGAGGGCGGCGAGGATGATCTTCGGCGTGGTGCCGTCGAAGCGGATCTGGAGGATCGGCCCGATGGCGATGATCGGCAGGCAGTAGATCGCGACGGCCAGCTTGAGCAGGCCCTTCTCGATCAGGGGGATCTGCACGAAGATCAGGGCGACGATGATGGCGAGCGAGTTGCCCCAGAGCCAGCCCCAGAACGCGGCGCTGGCGGTGGTCTTGAGGTTGCGCCAGTAGAAGTCGAGCCCGTCCTGGTGGAACTGGGACAGGATCGCCGACGGTGCCGGCACCGACGCGTTCTTGTTGTTGAAGAAGAGGACGCACACCAGCTGCCACACGACGAGCAGGGCGACGATGCCGATCGTGCCGGGGAGCCAACGGGGTGCCTCGCGGGGCTGGGTGGTGCCGGTGACGTAGGCGACGGTGTCGCGGTCGGAGGCGTCGTCGACGACGACCTCGACCTCGTCGACGTGCTCGACCTCCACCAGGTCGCCGGCGTCGCGCGGGTCGGTCACGTGTCGTCCCCGCTGACCGGCACACCGCCGCTGAAGAGGAGGTCGGACAGGTGGTCGCAGATCTCGTGAAACTCACGGGTGCGCATGAGGTCGGGGGTGCGGGGCCGGGGGAAGTCGACCTTCACGACCTCCTGGATCTTGCCGGGCCGGGGGGTCATGACCGCCACGGTGTCGGCGAGGAACACGGCCTCGGAGATCGAGTGGGTGACGAGGAGCGTGGTGGTGGCCCGCTCCTGCCAGATCCGCTGGAGCTCGAGGTTGAGCCGCTGGCGGGTCATCTCGTCGAGGGCGCCGAAGGGCTCGTCGAGCAGGAGGATCTTGGGCTCGACGACCAGCGAGCGGGCGATGGCCACGCGCTGGCGCATGCCGCCGGACAGCTGCGAGGGGCGGGCCTTCTCGAAGCCCTCGAGGCCGACCAGCTTGATGAGGTCGGCGATGGTCTGCTGGGAGACCGACACGCCCGAGACCTCGAGCGGCAGCTTGATGTTCGCCATCACGCTGCGCCACGGCAGGAGGGCGGAGTCCTGGAAGGCGATGCCCAGGTGGTTCTGCTTGCGGGCGACCTGCGGGGCCTCACCGTGGACCAGCGCGTCGCCGGAGGTGGGCCGCTCGAGGTCGGCGAGGATCCGCAGGATCGTGGACTTGCCGCATCCCGAGGGCCCCAGCAGCGCCACGAAGGCGCCGGCCGGGGCCCCGAAGGACACGTCGTCGAGCGCGGTCATGGTCGACCGGCCGATCCGGAACTGCTTGGTGAGGCCGCGCAGGGCGATCCCGTCGTCAGCCGGGCTCTGCGTTGCGGCAGCGGGAACTTCGGGTTCGCTCAGCACGGTCTCCATCATCAGCTCCCGAGAGCGGGAGTGGCCTTGAGGTCGGGGTTCTCCTGGTAGACCTCGGTGATCAACGACATGTCGAACAGCTGGTCCTGCGAGATGGTCGTGCCACCCAGGGCGAGGGTGGAGATCGTCTCTGACAGAAGTGTGTCCGTGGCCGTCATGATGCCATTCGTCTGGGTGTCAGGCGTCACGATCAGCTGGTTCTGCGACTTGGACTCCAGCGTCTGCTCCTCGACGGTGAGGCCGAGGTCCTTGCCGTACTGCTCGACGGCGAGGGTGGCGCCCAGGGTCGGGTCCTTGATCGACTCGTGCCAGCCCTTGATGTCGGCGACCAGCACGGCCTTCAGCTCGTCGCGCTTGGCCTCGAGGTTCTTGGCGAGGGCCATGTAGGTCTGGGAGACGAGCGGGTAGTTGTAGTCGTTGAGCAGGAAGGTCACGGTGTCGACGCCCTGGACCTTCAGCAGGTTCGGCTCGTTGGTGACGAACGAGAACCAGCCGTCGACCTCGCCGGTGGTGAGCGGCTGGGGGTCGAACTGCACCGGGACCTTGGTGATGTTGGCGTTCTCGAGGTTGTTGGCCTTGAGGAACGAGTTCCACACCGGCTCGTTCACGGCCTGGACGCCGATCTTCTTGCCGACCATCGCCTGCGGGTTCGGGATCGGGTTGGAGGCCAGCGACATAACGCAGAACGGGTTCTTCTGGAAGAGCACCGCGAAGATCTTCAGCGGGGCGCCGTTCAGGATGGCCGGGGCGGTGATGTCGGGCGAGCCGATGCCGAGGAGGGCCTTGCCCGAGGCGACGACCGCGTCCTGCTGGACGGTGGGGCCGCCTGCCATGAGGTTGACCGAGCTGAAGCCCTGGGCCTTGTAGAAGCCCTGGTCGTCGGCGATGTACTGGCCGGCGAACTCGACGTTCTTGATCCAGGACAGCTGGTAGTCGAGGGTGCCGAAGTTCGCGCCACCGGTGGTCGAGCCGGTGGAGGAGGACTTCGAGTCGGATCCGCACGCCGCCAAGAACGTGCTTCCGCCGGCGGCCAACGCGGCCATGCCGGCGCCGGCGGTGAGGGAGCGGCCGAGGAAGGCCCGCCTGTTGAGCGTCTGGGACACGCGATCCTCCGGGTGAGGGTGGGTTCCGTTCAACGGTTTGTTGAACTGGCCGCAAACTACGGAGCGAGGATTTCCGGGTTGTCAGTCCGAGGTGAACAGCCGGAACCCGGCTGCTGACGGATATCTGAAGCGGGCTCCTGCACGGTTGTCGGACAACTCGGTGGGCCCTGGACGCGGCTGGTTCGACAGGCGGCGGTCGTCGCTGCAGTCCCCGGGAGGTCGGTCGGGCTTTCGTCCCTCTGACCAGGGGCTTTCCGGGAGATGACGGGCTAGCGGGCCGCGTTCTTCACGAAGTCGTCGACGCCGTGGCCCTCGTCGAGCCGGGTGCCGCCGTAGTACCCGCCGCGGATGTGGCGGCGCACGCCGAGGGGCGGGTCGTCGGTGGCCCGGGCGGCGGAGTGCCACAGGTGGGCGTCGTGGAAGATGACGTCGCCCCGCTCCGCGTACACGGCGATCTCGCCGGCGATGGGCTCGAAGGCCGGCGGCTGGCCGTCGGGGGCCACCAGGTGGCTGCCGGGCACGACCCGCAGGAAGCCGTTGGCGGGGGAGGTGCCGTCGATGTGGATGGTGAAGGCGGTCGAGGGC
>CAMFLJ010000268.1 GCA_945957335.1 uncultured Actinomycetes bacterium
CCACTATCCTCTTCGTCGGCAGCGTCAGATGTGTATAAGAGACAGACTTGAAGGTGCGGGTGGGAGCGAACTCACCCAGCTTGTGCCCGACCATGGACTCGGTGATGTAGACGGGCACGTGCTTGCGGCCGTCGTGCACGGCGATGGTGTGGCCCACCATCTCCGGGATGATCGTGGAGCGGCGCGACCAGGTCTTGATCACGCGCTTCTCGTTCTTGTCGTTCAGGTCGTCCACCTTCTTCAGGAGGTGGTCGTCGACGAACGGGCCCTTCTTCAGGCTGCGAGGCATCGGTGGCCCCCTCCCTAGCGGCGTGAGCCGCGGGTGCGGCGTCGGCGGACGATGAGCTTCTGCGACGGCTTGGTCTTGTCGCGGGTGCGGCCCTCGGGCTTGCCCCACGGGGAGACCGGGTGGCGACCACCCGAGGTCTTGCCCTCACCACCGCCGTGCGGGTGGTCGACCGGGTTCATGGCGACACCGCGGGTCTGGGGCTTGACGCCCTTCCAGCGGTTGCGGCCGGCCTTGCCGATCTTGATCAGCTCGTGCTCGGAGTTGCCGACCTCGCCGACGGTGGCGCGGCAGTCGATCGGGACGCGGCGCATCTCGGTGCTCGGGAGGCGCAGGGTGGCGTAGTCGCCCTCCTTGGCCACGAGCTGGATGCTCATGCCGGCCGAGCGGGCCATCTTGCCGCCGCCGCCGGGCTTGAGCTCGACGTTGTGCACGACGGTGCCGACCGGGATGTAGCGCAGCGGCAGGGCGTTGCCGGGGCGGATGTCGCTGCCCTGGCCGCTCTGGAGCTTGTCGCCGACCTGCACGCCCTTCGGGGCGAGGATGTAGGCCTTCTCGCCGTCGTGGTAGTGCAGCAGGGCGATGCGGCAGGTGCGGTTCGGGTCGTACTCGATCGCCGCGACGGTGGCGGGGACGCCGTCCTTGACGCGACGGAAGTCGATGATGCGGTACCGCTGCTTGTGGCCGCCACCCTTGTGGCGGGCGGTCTTGCGGCCGTAGCTGTTGCGGCCACCCGTCTTGGTCTTGGGGGCCAGCAGGGTGCGCTCGGGCGTGGTCTTGGTGATCTCCGAGAAGTCGGAGACCGTCTGGAACCGGCGGCCGGCGCTGGTGGGCTTGCGCTTGCGGAGAGCCATCGTGTCCTACCCCTCGAACAGATCGATGCGGTCGCCGTCGGCGAGGGTGACGAAGGCGCGCTTGGTGTCGGGACGGGAACCCCAGGTGCCGGTCTTGCGGTTGCGCTTGCGCTTCCCGTTGCGGTTGAGCGTGTTCACCTTGAGCACACGGACGCCGAAGATGGTCTCGACGGCGTCGTGGATCTCGGGCTTGGAGGCGTCGGGGTGGACGACGAACGTGTACACGTTGGCGTCGAGCAGGCCGTAGCTCTTCTCGCTCACGACCGGCTTGATGATGACGTCGCGGGGATCCTTCACTTCGCTTCCTCCGCCTCGGCGGCCGGGGCGAGCGGCGGCACGGTGGCACGGGTGAACACGACGTAGTCGTTCACGAGGACGTCGTAGGTGTTGAGGTGGCCCGACTCGAGGATGTGGACGTTGGGGAGGTTCCGGAAGCTCTTCCAGGCCTCGACCTCGTCACGGCCGAGCACGACCAGCACGCGGCCCTCGAGGCCGAGGGCGGCGAGGGCGGCCACGGCACCCTTGGTGGAGGGCACGTCGAAGGCCCACTCGTCGACGACGACGACCTTGCCCTCGGCGGCGCGGTCCGAGAGGGCCGAGCGCAGCGCCAACTTGATCATCTTCTTGGGGGTCTTCTGGGCGTAGCTGCGGGGCTTGGGGCCCAGCGCCACACCGCCGCCGACCCACTGGGGCGAGCGGGTCGAGCCCTGGCGGGCGCGGCCGGTGCCCTTCTGCTTCCAGGGCTTGGCGCCGCCGCCACGGACCTCGGCGCGGGTCTTGGTGCTCTGGGTGCCGGCCCGACGGGCGGCGAGCTGGGCGGTCACGACCTGGTGCATCACCGGGACGTTGGGCTCGATGCCGAAGGTGGCCTCGTCGAGCTCGAGGGTGCCGGCGTCGGCGCCGGCCGGGGTCTTGACGGTCACGCTGGCCATCACGCATCACCCTTCGGAGCGGCCTTGACCGCATCGCGGATCACGACGAGCCCGCCCTTGGGGCCGGGGACGGCGCCCTTCACGAGCAGGAGGTTCTTCTCAGCGTCGGTGGACACCACCTTGAGGTTCAGGGTGGTGACCTTCTCGGCGCCCATGCGGCCGGCCATCCGGGTGCCCTTGAACACGCGGGCGGGGGTGGCGCAGGCGCCGATCGAGCCGGGCGCACGGTGGACGCGGTGCGCACCGTGGGAGGCCCGCTGGCCGGAGAAGTTGTGCCGCTTCATGGCACCGGCGAAGCCCTTGCCCTTGCTGATGGCGGTGACGTCGACCAGCTCGCCCGAGGCGAGGGTGTCGACGGAGATCTCCTGACCGACCTCGAAGCCGGTGACGTCGTCGAGGCGGAGCTCGAGGACCTTCACCCCGGCGCGCACGCCGGCCTTCTCGAAGTGGCCCCGGTCGGGGTTGTTGAGCTTGCGGGCGTCCCTCTCACCGAAGGTGACCTGCAGTGCGTTGTAGCCGTCGTGCTCGGCGGTCTTCACCTGCACGACGCGCATCGGGTCGACCCTGAGGACGGTGACGGGCACGACGCGGTTGGCGTCGTCCCACACCTGGGTCATGCCGACCTTTTCGCCGACTACTGCCTTGTTCGCCATGACGGCAACGATCTTTCTGTGCGGTTTTGCGTCGTCTCCCCCGTCTCGCCACGAGGGCGGGGCGGGGCCTTCACGCGGACGCTCCGCACGGGGAGACCCCGGCGGAGCGCCAGTCGGTTGTGCCGTGCGGTACCTGGTCTGCTCGAGAGCGGATCAGGCCGTCACGGACGTCGGTTCGATCGACGAAGAGGTGCGCACGTCGGACTCCCGCAGGAGGCCCCGGACGCACAAGGAGGAGATGATAGCCATCGCGCGGCCCGGCTCCAAACCGGGTCCGCGACGGCCCTCGGGCGGACCTGCGGCCGCTCCGGGACCGGCCGACGGGCGGCGGGAGCCGGTGCGGGGCGCCAGCGAGGAGCCTAGAGGCCCATCCGGGTGGTCACACCGTGGTCGCGGCCCGCCGTGTAGCCACCGTCGACCGCGATGGCCTGACCGGTGACGAATGAGGCGTCCGGCGACACCAGGAAGGTGGCCACCGAGGCGATCTCCGACGGCCGGCCGAGGCGGCGCAGCTTGTGCTCCTCCTTGATCTCCAGGAGCATCTCGTCGTACTCCGGGTCGCCGAGGCTGCGCAGCATCGGGGTGTCGATGAAGCCCGGGCACACGGCGTTGACCCGGATGCCCTGACGGCCGTAGTCGATGGCCATGTTCTTGGTGAGGATCACCACGCCACCCTTGGAGGCGTTGTAGGAGCTGCCCCCGGCGGTGCCCTCCAGGCCCTCGACGCTGGCCACGGTGACCACCGCACCCCGCTCACCGTCGACGGGCTCCTGGCCCAGCATCCGGGTGATGGCGTGCTTGGCGGTCAGGAACGTGCCCTTCAGGTTCACCCCCAGGACGTGGTCCCAGCTGGGGCCGTCGACCAGGTGCACCGGCCCACCACCGGGCACGCCCGCGCTGGTCACGACACCGTCGATGCGACCGGTGAGCTCGGTGGCGGCGGCCATGAGCGCCTGGACCGACGCCTCGTCGGTGACGTCGCAGACCTCGAAGCGCTCCGGCACGGCCGCACCCTCGGCCGGGCCCTGGAGGTCGCCGCCGACGACGCGGGCCCCCTCGGCCGTGAAGCGCTCGACGCACGCCGCACCGATGCCCGAGGACGACCCCGTCACCACCATCACCTTGCCGTCGAGACGACCCATGACCACTCCCCCTGTCGGCGGCACCCGGCGGGTGCCGCTCCGGCCCGGCCGCGTGCCGGGAGCGCCGATCCTACGGTTCGCCCGGGCCCGGCGCGACGGAGCCCGGGCTGCTCCGCCCGGGCTCCGTCGAGGTGGTGGGTGCGGCGCCGATCAGATCGGGTCGAACGACGACACGCCGTTGTCGGCCACGTGGCCGGTCCACTGGTTGCCGTCCCACCAGCGGTGGTGGTGGCGCCCGGAGGGGTCGGGGGCCCACTGGGCGGGAACCTGCGGCGTGGTGGGCGGGGTGGGCTGGGCCATGCCGGGGCGCATGTCGGCCCCGGGCGCCATCGGGGCCCGGGGGGTGACCGTCTCCTGGCCCCCGAAGGCGGCGGCGGGCGCCACCGGGGCGACCGGCGTCTCGGCGGTGGTCGCCTCGGCGACGGGCTCGGGCTCGGCGACGAAGGGCTCCGCGGGCGGCGCCGCGTCGACGACCGGTGCCGGCTCGACCGCCGCAGGCGCCTCCGGGGCGACGGCAGCCACGTCGGCCGCCGCATCGGGGGCGGCGACCACCTCGGGCTCGACCGGGACCTCGGCCGGGGGCTCCTGGCCCGACACCCACTGCACGGCGGGCGCCAGGTCGGCCAGGGGGAAGCGCTGCAGCTCACCGGGCACCATCCACGAGAACCCGCCGACGAGGTGCTCGACCCACTCGACGTCGGTCACCACCGCCACGCGCTCCCACGCCCTGACGTGCTCGATGCCGAGCTTGGTGTCCTCCCATCCGGCGCCGGCGGAGTAGCCGGTGAACTCGGGGCCGAGCACGTAGACCATGCGCACCCCGCCGGACTCGGCGGCGGCGACGATCGCCGGGCGCAGCACGTCGCGGTAGTCGTCGGCGTGCACCTCCCCCACCGCCTCGAAGCCGATGACGCCGGCGGGCAGGTCGTTCAGGGGTCGCAGCATGGCGGGGCCTTTCGCGTTGGGAGGACGCCTCTGCGCAGAGTCTGACCGATCGACGGGCCCCGGTGGGCCGCGAGCGGACCGGACGCGAAGGAGCCCGGGCCGTGGGCCCGGGCTCCTCCCAGTTCCGTCGATCGACGCCGGGGCGTCAGACCTGCTGGATCTTGATCTCGATGTCGACACCCGCCGGGAGGTCGAGGCGCTGGAGCGAGTCGACGGTCTTGGGGGTGGGATCGACGATGTCGAGGAGGCGCTTGTGGATGCGCATCTCGAAGTGCTCGCGCGAGTCCTTGTCCTTGTGGGGCGAGCGGATCACGGTGTAGCGGTGCTTCTCCGTGGGGAGGGGCACCGGGCCGCGGACGGTGGCGCTGGTGCGCACCACGGTCTCCACGATCTTCTTCGTCGACTGGTCGACGATCTCGTGGTCGTACGCCTTGAGGCGGATGCGGATCTTCTGCTTGTCAGCCATGTGGTCGGCCTTCGCTACTTGAGGATCTTGGTGACGCGGCCGGCGCCGACGGTGCGGCCACCCTCAC
>CAMFLJ010000269.1 GCA_945957335.1 uncultured Actinomycetes bacterium
GGTCAGTAGGGGGCGTAGACCGAGGTCGTCCCCCGGCGGCTCATGGTCCAGCGGTACGAGCCGGCGAGCACCACGGTGACCGCGGCGAGGACCGCCACCCGAGCGCCGAGGCCCCAGGTGGTGCCGTCGAGGGCCAGGTCGGCGAGCACCACGGCGACGATGCCACGGCCGGCGACGGCGACCGCGCCGATCTCGACCTGCTGCGAGATGAAGTCGGCCTCGTGGGCGAGCGCCCACAACGACCGCAGGGCCGCGCCCAGGAAGAGCAGGAGGCACGGGGTCGAGGCGCCCGGGCCGAGCACGCAGACCAGGCCGACCACCGACACCGCCCAGCAGGCGGCGCTGAAGGCGCACGTCGCCCAGGCGCCGTGGCGCACGAGGAACGTGCGCTTGCCGTAGAGGCCGTCGCCGACGACGTCGCGGAAGTCCTTCAGCACGATGCGGCCCGTGAAGCCCACCCACAGCGCGGCGAGCAACCACCAGTCCCGTGAGGTGGCGGCCGCGCCGGTCGCGAACAACGCGGTGAGGTACGGCACCGCCACGAACCCGACCGGCAGCAGCAGCGGGGCGAGGGCGCCCCGGGCGCTGAGCCGCAACGGGCGCACGGAGTAGGCCACGTTGAACACGGCCCCACCGGCCACCACCGCGAGCGCACGGGGGTCGAGGGCGGCGGCCACACCGAGGGCCACGACGATCGCCACCCCGGCGAGGGCGAGCAGCACCCGCCGGTCGGCGGCCCCCGAGACCAGCGGTCGCCCCCGGGCGCCCCGGAGGTTCACCCGGTCGACCTCCAGGTCAGACAGGTCGTTCAACGAGGTCGCGTTGACGAAGTACGCCAGCACCGCCACCGACGCACCCGCCAACAGGAGCAGGTCGTCGCCGTGCCCTGCGGCGGTGAGCCCGACCGCCGCGAACGCGACCAGCACGACCGCGGCAGGCGGGCGGACCATCATCACCACCAGGCGGCCCCACCGGCGCATCACTTCGCGCTCCCGACGTTCGAGAGCACCACGAAGAACGCCACGATCAGGCCCACCATCGCCAGACCGGCGAACACCAGGACGAGGGCCACCACGATGCCGGCCACCGACCACGGGTTCCGGGGTGGGCGGACCGAGGGGTCGGGGGGCGGCGGCAGCACCGTCGCCGGGTCCGGAGGTAGCGGAGGCGGCGGTGGCGGAGGCGGCGGGGGCGGAGGCGGCGGCACGTCCCCGCCGGCGACTGCCTCGGGCTCCTGCTCGGCCGGGCCGTGCTCGTCGCTCATCTTCGCCTCCGGGTCGCTCGCGCGGACCCTACCGGCGGCGGGTCAGCGGACGGAGACGAGCCTCGCCATGAGGTCGTGGCCGGGGACCACGTCGAGCCCCGCCACGCCGGCCTCGGTGTAGGTGCCGCCGGGGCCGTCGACCTGGGAGTCGACCAGCAGGTAGGGCACCGGATCCGAGGTGTGGGTGCGGATGCCGAGGGGCGTGGCGTGGTCCGGCAGCAGCAGCATGCGCCACGGGCCCAGCCGGTCGAGCCCCTCCACCAGGCCGGCCAGGATGCGGCGATCCCAGTTCTCGAGCGCCTTGACCTTCTCCTCGACGTCGCCGGCGTGGCCGGCCTCGTCGGTGGCCTCGACGTGCACGATGAACAGGTCGGCGCCATCGGCCAGCGCGTCGAGGGCGACGTCGCGCTTGCCCTCGTAGTCGGTGTCGTACCAACCGGTGGCGGTGTCGAGGTCGACCACCTCGATGCCGGTGAGCACGCCGAGGCCTCGCACCAGGTCGA
This sequence comes from uncultured Actinomycetes bacterium, assembly GCA_945957335.1. Lineage (GTDB taxonomy): Bacteria > Actinomycetota > Acidimicrobiia > Acidimicrobiales > Acidimicrobilacustridaceae > CAMFLJ01. The sequence goes on from CAMFLJ010000269.1 coordinate 1,768, forward strand.
CCGCGGTGACCAGGGCGGCGTCGAGGCCGTAGGCGTCCTCGAAGCTCTGCATCTGCGGCTGGAAGCCCTGGCCCCACAGCCAGATCTGGTTGGCGGCGAGAGGGCTGTCGGCGAGGACCTCGCGCGAGGCGTCCATCAGCCGCTGGAGCTTCGGGGCGGCCGCACCCGTGGGCCACACCGCCGGCTTGCCGGTGAGGTCGTGCGGCGGGGTGCACTCGGCCTCGGCCCAGTCGGCCGGCGCCACCATGATGTGGCGGTACTGCACGCCCGGGTGGAACTCGACGCCGTCACCGCCGAGCGCGGCGTCGAGGGCCTTGACCACCTCGGCGGCGTCCTCCGTGGAGGGGTGGCCGCCGGCGAAGTCGACCATCGTGGCGTCGTCGCCCACGGTGACGAGGTTGCAGCGGTAGGCGACCTGGTCGGGCCGCAGCTTGAGCCCGAGGGCCGCGGCCTCGATCGGGGCCCGACCGGTGTGGAAGCGGGCCGGGTCGTAGCCGAAGATCGACATGTTGCCCACGTCGGAGCCCGGCGGCAGCCCCGGCGGGATCACCGCGGCGCGGCCCAGCTCGGCCCGCGCCGCGAGGCGGTCGAGGGTGGGGGTGGACGCCGCCTCGAGGGGCGTGCGGCCACCCAGCTCGGGAACCGGCTCGTCGGCACAGCCGTCGGGGACGCAGACCACGTACTTCATGGGCCGATTCTGGCCCAACCGGCGGGGCGCGCGTTCAGCCGATGCCGTCGAGGGTGGATTCGATGGTGGCGCGGACGACGTCGAAGTCGTTGGCGACCACCCGGTAGCGCTCGGGCCGCTCGAACAGGTCGGCGAGGTGGGGCGGCAGCGGGGGCCTCACGCCCGTGGCGGCCTCGACCGCGTCGGGGAACTTGGCCGGGTGGGCGGTGGAGAGCACCACCATCGGCACGCGCACGTCGGCGCGGGCCTCGCGGGCGGCGGCCAGCCCCACCGCCGTGTGGGGGTCGATGAGCATGCCGGTGCGCTCGTGGAGCTCGGCGATGGTGGCGGCCGTGCCCTCGTCGTCGACCCGGCCCGCGGCCCAGTGCTCGGAGAGCAGGTCGAGGCGGCCGGCGTCGACCGACACCGTGCCCTCGGCGCGGAACCGGGCCATGAGCTCGGCGATGGCCTCGCCGTCGCGGCCGTAGACCTCGAACAGGAGGCGCTCGAGGTTCGACGACACCTGGATGTCCATGCTCGGGCTGAGCGTGGGGTGCACCTCGCCGATGGTCATCGTGCCGGTGGTGAGGAAGCGGGTGAGGATGTCGTTCTGGTTCGAGGCCACCACGAGCTGCGAGATCGGCGTGCCCATCCGCTGGGCGCCGTAGCCGGCGAACACGTTGCCGAAGTTGCCCGTGGGCACCGAGAACGCGACCGGCCGGCCCTCGGCGCCGCCGAGGCGCACGCTGCTGGTGACGTAGTAGACGAGCTGCGCCATCACGCGGGCCCAGTTGATGCTGTTGACCGCGGAGAGGTTGCGGGTGTCGCGGAAGGTGTCGTCGGCGAACAGCGCCTTCACCAGGTCCTGGCAGTCGTCGAAGGTGCCCTCGACCGCGAGGTTGTGCACGTTGGGCGCGTCGACGGTGGTCATCTGCCGGCGCTGCACCTCCGAGACGCGGCCGGCCGGGTGGAGGATGAACACGTCGACCGAGGGGCGGTCGCGAAGCGCCTCGATGGCGGCCGAGCCGGTGTCGCCGGAGGTGGCGCCGACGACGGTGACCCGCTCGCCCCGGCGGGTGAGCTCGTGGTCGAACAGGCGCCCGACGAGCTGGAGGGCGACGTCCTTGAAGGCCAGCGTCGGGCCGTGGAACAGCTCGGCCAGCCACACGCCGTCGCCGAGGTCGGTGAGCGGCACCACGTCGGGGGCGTCGAAGGTGGCGTAGGAGTCGGCGCACAGCGCAGCGAAGGTGTCGCGGTCGATGGCGCCCTCGACGAAGGGCCACATGACCTCGGCGGCGACCTCCGCGTAGGGCATCGAGGCGAAGCGCTGGAGGTCGCCGACGGTGAGCGACGGCCAGCGCGACGGCACGTAGAGGCCGCCGTCGCGGGCGAGGCCCGCCAGCAGCACGTCGGCGAAGCCGAGCTCGGGGGCGCTCCCCCGCGTGGAGACGTAGGTGAGGCCGCTCACGAGCCCTCCTCCTCGGTGAGGACCTGCACCACGCTGCCCACCGAGTGCACGGCGTCGAGGTCGCGGAGAGCGGTGAGCGTGGCCCGGAGATCGCGCTCGACGGCGCGGTGGGTGACGAACTCGATGCGGGCCTCGCCGTCGGTGCCGGCGCCCTCCTGCTCCATCGAGGCGATCGACACGCCGTGCTCGCCGAACACGCCGGCGACCGCGGCGAGCACGCCGGGCCGGTCGGCGGCCTGGAGGCTGAGGTAGTGGGCGGCCACGCCCTCGTCGGCGGGGCGGATCCGGGCCGGCTCGAGGCCCCCGATCGTGGCGTGGGCGCCGCGCCGGAGGTTCACGACCGCATCGACGAGGTCGCCGAGGACCGCGCTGGCGGTGGGGTCGCCACCGGCGCCACGGCCGTAGAACATGAGGTCGCCCACGGCGTCGCCCTGGACGAACACGGCGTTGAAGCTCTCGCGCACCGAGGCCAGCGGGTGGGTCTCGGGCACCAGGACGGGGTTGACCCGGACGCCGATCTGGGGGCCGTCGGCACCGTCGGTGAGCTCGGCCACCGCCAGGAGCTTCACCACGAAGCCGTGGCGCGCCGCGAAGGCGATGTCGGCGGCGGTGATGCCGCTGATGCCCTCGACCACCACGTCGTCGGCCGTGACCGCCGCACCGAACGCGATGGTGGCGACGATGGCGATCTTGGCCGCGGCGTCGTGGCCCTCGACGTCGGCGGTGGGGTCGGCCTCGGCGAAGCCCAGCGCCTGGGCCTCCGCCAGGGCCTCGGCGTAGTCGGCGCCGGCCTCGGTCATGCGGGTGAGGATGAAGTTGGTGGTGCCGTTGACGATGCCCATCACCCGGTGCACCGGCTCACCGAGCAGTGACTCGCGCAGGGGCCGCACGAACGGGATGCCACCGGCGACGGCGGCCTCGAACAGGAGGTCGACACCTGCGGCCGAGGCGGCGGCGAACAGCTCGGGACCGTGGGCGGCGAGCAGCGCCTTGTTGGCCGTGACGACGGGCTTGCCGGCGGCCAGCGCCTCGAGCACCAGGGTGCGGGCCGGCTCGACCCCGCCCATGAGCTCGACCACCACGTCGACGTCGGGATCGGAGACGATCGAGGCGGCGTCGGTGGTGAGCGCGCCGGCGGGCAGGTCGACGCCCCGGGACCGGGACGCGTCGCGCACCGCCACCCGCGTGACCTCGAGCTCCAGGCCGGTGCGCGAGCCGATGGTGGCGCGCTGGCGCTGCAGGAGGGAGATGAGCGAGGAGCCGACGGTGCCGCAACCGAGCACGCCGACCCGGACCACGGGTGCGTTCACGGCGGCGAGGCTACCGGGGCGGGCGCCGTCGCCCGGACGGGTTGCCGCCGCCGAGGGCCCGGTGGGGGCCACCTATCCTGAGCCCATGAGCGCCGCCGACGCCACGCCGTTCACCCCCGACGTCGTGGAGGCG
>CAMFLJ010000270.1 GCA_945957335.1 uncultured Actinomycetes bacterium
AGCAGCCCACCGTCGTGCGCGACCTGTTCGACGACGACGAGTGGCTCCTCGCCGGTGTGCGCTTCGCCGACGGCAGCCGGCTCGCCTTCCGCGTCGAGATCGACCACGACGTCGACAGCTCGGTCACCAACGCCATGCTCATGCCCACCACCGTCGACGACGTGAAGGAGCGGCTGCGCACCACGGCGTCGGAGGACGAGGTGGCCATCGTCGACATCGACCCCGACGACTTCTGGGCCCGCTACACCGAGGCCGTCGCCGTGGCCGACGAGCTCGACGACACCTCCCGCACCGACACCTGGCCGAGCTGCCGCCCCGCCATCGAGTGGGCGCTCCACCAGGCCCCCACCGACCGCCGAACCGCCGGCTGAGCGGGCAGACTCTCAGCCGACTCACAGGCCCAGGCCGCTCGACCGATCCCCGACCGGCCGCCCGACCCAAGGCACACCGCCACCACCACGCCATGCCGCAGCACCGCATCGCCTACGTCACGACCGACGACGACTACCTCGCCGCCGACCCCGACACCGACCTGCCCCTCGTCGTGCCCGCGCTCGCCGCGCTCGACGTCGAGGCGGTCCCTGTCGTGTGGCACGACGCGGCGGCCGACTGGTCCGGCTTCGACGCCCTCGTCGTGCGCAGCCCGTGGGACTACACCCACATGCCCGCCGCATTCCTGGCGTGGCTCGACGCCCGCTCGGCCACCACGCCGGTGCTCAACTGTGCCCACACCATCCGGTGGAACCTCGACAAGCGCTACCTGCTCGACCTCGAGGCCGAAGGTGTGGCCATCGTCCCCACCGTCGTGTGCGAGTCGGTCGACGAAGTGTCCGACGCGCTCGACGCCGTGAACGCCGACGAGGTCGTGGTGAAGCCCACCGTCTCGGCCGGCTCGAAGGACACCGGGCGCTTCGCCGTCGACGACCCCGACGCCCTCGACCTGGGCGAGCACATCCTCGCCATGGGCAAGCACGTGATGGTGCAGCCGTGCATCCCCGGCGTGGCCGAGGCCGGCGAGCGCTCGATCGTGTACTTCGACGGCCAGCTCTCGCACACCCTTGCGAAGGGCCCGCTGCTCGCCCTCGGCGGCGGGCTCATCGGCGGCGAGTACCGCGAGGCCATCAGCGCCACCGAGTGCACCGACGCCGAGCACGCCCTCGCCGACACGGTGGCCGCCGTCGTGCCCGAGCTGCTGCGCGGCAACGGCTGCGTGTGCGCCACCTCGGTGCCGCTCTACGCCCGCTATGACATCGTCGTCGGCGACACCGGCCCCATGCTGCTCGAGGCCGAGCTGTTCGAGCCCAGCTTCTTCCTCCACACCAGCCCCGGCTCCGAGCACCGCTTCGCCGAGGCCGTCGCACGACGCCTCGCCGCCCTCGGCTGACGGCCACCCTCCGCAGCCGTCGCAGCGCACTGCGGCGCAGACCTCTACCCTCGGAGCGACGGGAGAGACCGTGCGCCGGGAGTGCACGGGAAGGGGGCCGAGATGACGAACCCGTACCTCGAGGGCAACTTCGCACCGGTGTCGACCGAGCTCACGGCGATCGACCTCGCCGTCACCGGCACCATCCCGCCCGAGCTCGACGGCAGCTTCCTGCGCAACGGCCCCAACCCCATCGCACCGCAGGACGAGGCCGCCTACCACTGGTTCACCGGCGACGGCATGGTCCACGGCGTGCGCCTCCGCGAGGGCAACGCGCTCTGGTACCGCAACCGCTGGGTCCGCTCCGAGACCGTCGCCGCCGCCCTCGACGAGCCCTCCCACCCCGGCCCCGTCGCCCAACAGGGCGACTTCGCCAGCAACACCAACATCGTGCGCATCGGCCCCCGCCTCCTCGCCTGCGTCGAGGCTGGCAGCCGCCCCTACGAGCTCACGCCGCTGCTCGACACCGTCGCCCCCAGCGACATGGCCGGCACCCTGCCCGCCGGGTTCACCGCCCACCCCCACCACGACCCCGTCGCCGACGAGTGGCACGCCGTGAACTACTGGTGGGGCTGGGGCGAGAACGTCCAGCACGTCGTGATCGACAAGAAGGGCAAGGTCGCCCACAGCCGCCTCATCGAGACCACCGGCGGGCCGATGGTGCACGACCTCGCGATGAGCGAGCGCTGGATCGTCGTCTACGACCTGCCGTGCGATTTCGACCTGCAGGCCGCCGTCGCCGGCGAGCGCCTGCCCTACCACTGGATGCCCGATCAGCCCGCCCGCTTCGGGCTCATCGACCGCACCGACCTCGACGGTCCCGTGCGCTGGATCGACGTCGACCCCTGCTACGTCTTCCACACCCTCAACGCCTACGACGACGGCGACACGCTGGTGATCGACGCCGTGCGCTGGCCGAAGATGTTCGAGGGCACCGGCAACGGCCCCATCGAGAGCGGCAAGCCCTGCCTGTGGCGCTGGACGATCGACACCGCGGCCGGCGCCGCCAAGGACGAGCAGCTGCGCGACGTCGACGAGGAGTTCCCCCGCATCGACGAGCGGCTCACCGGTCGGCGCCACCGCTACGGCTACGGCGCCCTCAACCTCACCGGCAGCGAGTCCAGCGGCCGCGGCGGCATCGTGAAGCACGACCTCGACCGCGGCACCAGCGAGATCCTCGACCTCGGCGCAGGCGCCGGGCCCAACGAGTTCGTGTTCGTGCCCCGGGCCGGCAGCCAGGCCGAGGACGAGGGCTGGCTCGTCGGGTTCACCTACGTCGCCGACACCGACACCAGCGACCTCGTCATCGTCGCCGCCGACGACCTCACCGGCGGGCCCGTCGCCCGCGTGCACCTGCCCCAGCGGGTGCCGTTCGGCTTCCACGGCAACTGGATCCCGGCCGGCCGCTGACGCGGCAGCAGCCTGTCCCGCCCGACGGCGGCGACGGGACCGCGGGACCGGTTGTCAGGTGTCCGCCGGATCGGGACACACGGCAACCGGTCGAGCCCAGGGCGTGTCCCGCTCCCCGAGCTCGACCGATCGACGGTGTGGCGACGACCGCTAGGTCATCGTGACGGTGATGCTGCCGTCGGTGCCGGTGAGGATCGCGATGGCGGCGTCCTCGTAGGCCGTCCACGCGACCTGCGTGTCGGCGAGCGCGGCGTTGTAGGCACCCACCGCCGCGTTCGCGGCGCGGACGTCGTTGGCCGACAGCGCAGCCTCGTAGGCCACCTCGGCGGAGGCCATCGCCTCGAAGTCGGCGGCCAGGCGGTCAGCGGCGGCGGCGAGCGCCGGGGTCTGGGTGAGGGCCTGCTGCGACGCGAGCACCGACGCGTCGGCCATGGCCTGGGCGGTGTTCATGTCGGCGGTGGCCGTGCCGAGCGAGGTGGCCATCTTGTCGCGCTGGCCGGTGACGGTGGCCAGCTGCTCGGTGGCGTCGTGGGCGCTGGCCTGGGCGGAGCTGCGGGCCGCGAGCCCACCGACGGCGAGGCCGAGGCCGAGCACCAGGACGACGGCCGCGATGATCGGCAGGATCAGGCCGCGCCGCGAGCGGGGGGCTGCCGGAGGGGGAGCCTCGGGTGCGGGCGGCGGAGGAGCCCATGTGGCGGGCGGACCGGGCGTGGATGGCACGACCGACGGGGCCGGCCAGGTCACGGGGACCGGGGACGTCGTGGGGGCCCGGAGGAGATGGATGGCGTTCACTGGGTCGCCTCCTCGAGCTGGGTGGTGGCCGCCTTCAGCGCCGTGATGTTCTTGGCGAGAAGGTCGAGCTGGGTCCGGTAGGCGCTCAGCGCGCTCTGCGAGCAGGCGAGCCGGGCGGCGTTGGTGGACTGCGCGTCGCAGTCGGCGATCGCACCGGCGGCGTTGCTCACGGTGACGGTCTGGTCCTCGACCTGGAGGAGCTGGAAGTCGACCTCCTCGAGGGCGGCATCCGAGGCGTTGCCTCGGGCGCGTGCCGTCTGCGCCGCGGCGACGGCGTCGTCGCGCTGCTGGGTCAGCGTGGCCAGCTCCGTCTGCATGCTGGTGAGCTGCGCCTTCGTCGGGGCGGCGTCGTCGTTCGTCTGCTTGGCCGAGACGAGGCCGAACACACCGACGGCGACCAGCAACAAGCCCACCGTCAGGACACCCAGCGCACCCCAACGGGCGCCTCTCCGGTCGTACCAGGCGGTGGTCCTTGGAGCAGGAAGTGTCGCTGTCATGACCACCACCTCCTCTCGATGGGTGGGGTCTTCCACCTCCCTTGTCGCGCCGGCACCGACCTGGAGGAAGGGGCGTCGGTCACCGACTGGTCCCCCGTCGACGGCATTCGCCGACGCGGCGCGCATGGAGGTGTGCCCCGCCGGGTACTCGTCAACCACCACCCTCCGTCCCGACCGAGGAGGAACCGATGGACCCCACCAAGCTGCTCGAGGCCGACCACCGCAGCGTCGAGGAACTGTTCGACCGCATCGAGCAGGCCGAGGGCGACGACCGCACCCCGCTCATCGAGGAGCTGCGCACGTCGCTCACGGCGCACATGGAGCTCGAGGAGCAGACCCTCTACCCGGCGATGGCTCCCGTCACCGGCGAGGAGGCGGTCGAGGAGGGCAACACCGAGCACGAGCTCGCCCGCAAGGCGCTGGCCGACGTGGTCGACCTCGGCCCCGACGAGCCCGGCTTCGGCGCCGCCCTCGACGCGCTGAAGGCCGGCATCGAGCACCACGTCGAGGAGGAGGAGAACGAGGTGTTCCCCGAGCTCCGCCAGGACGGCGCCATCCTCGAGCGGCTCGCCACCCCGATCATGACCAAGCGGATGGAGCTCGGCCTGCCCATGGACGCCGACGCCCTGGCCGATGCCTCGACCAAGGACGAGCTGCTGGCCGAGGCCCGCAACGCCGGCATCGAGGGCGCCGCCTCGATGAACAAGGGCGAGCTGGCCGAGGCCCTCGCCGGGGTCATGGCCGGAGACTGACCGCTCCCCGGCGCTTCGTGCGCCTCCTGCGCCCCCGGCCCCACCGCTAAAGCCCACGCCCCGGCGCGACGACCTACCAAGCTGAAGGTCGCGCGCCGGGGCGAGGCGCGCCGTGACGGGCACCGGGACGGTCGATGAGCGATTCGTGGCAGGGACCGGGTTGGCGCAAGGCCGACGACGGCAAGTGGTACCCGAGCGGCGAGTCGTTCGAGCCCGCGCCCCCGCCGCCTCCCGCGGCCGCGCCGACCGCGCCACCACCCGGGGCCCCGCCTCCACCTCCGCCCCCTCCTCCCCAGGCCCCCGGTGGGCCGCCTCCGCCCGGCCTGCCCACCCACCCGCCTCCGGGCGCGGGCGGCGCCTGGCCCGCCCCCGGCCGGGGCCTCGTCGCCGCACCCGCGATCCAGCACCCGGTCCGCACCAACCACTCCGGTTGGCTCCAGG
>CAMFLJ010000271.1 GCA_945957335.1 uncultured Actinomycetes bacterium
CCGCCGGCCTTGGAGTAGATGCCGGAGAGGGCGTCGTTGGCACTCACCGCGAAGGCGGAGGTGGCGGCGATCCCGCCCCAGGCGAAGGCGGCGGTCGCGAGCTTGCCGGGCACGCTGCGGAACCGGTCGAGCTGGTGGATGAACACCGCGAAGGGGATGGCGGCCACCGCGTAGATGGCGGCGGTGGCGGCGAACGACCGCTGCGCGATCTGGGTGCCGGGGCGGATCAGGTCGACGAGCTGCACCGCTCCCCACCCGACGAGGGCCAGGTAGACCCAGAACGCGAGGTTGCGGGGCTGCACGAACCGGAAGGTCGAGCCCCACCCGGAGCGGTGGATCGCCTCGGTGCGAGCCGTCAGGAGGTCGTCGGTGACGGTCACGACGCGGCCCCCGAGGTGGCGGGCCCGACGGCGCTGCTGTCGAGCATGGCGAGCACCGACGGGAGCTGTGCGGCGACGGCGTCCGCGTCACCGACGACCGTGGCCTCGACCCCGACCTTCTGGCCGCTGGGCAAGGTCTCGATCCAGGTGACGACGACGGCCTTGCGGTCGAGCCCCGTGTAGACCTCGACCACGGCGGGGGTGCCCGCCCCCACGGTCGCGTCGTCGATCCGCTGGCGGATGCCACCGATGCCCAGAGGGTCGTCCTGGCGGTCGTTGAGGTCACCGACGCGGTCCATCAAGGCAGCCGCGTCGCCATCGAAGGCAGCGACCTTGATCTGGACGCGGACGCCCTCCTTGTCGAGCCTCGTGCTCGACGGCACGTCGACGGCCAGCCCGTCGGCGGGTCGGATGCCGTTCAGCTCCCATCCACCCGGGGCCTGGACGGTGAGCGCACCCCGACCCGCGAGCCAGAGCACCTCGCCGTCGGTGGTCACGTCGTTGCGGGCGACCGCACCGTCGACGGCCGGCAGGACCAGCACGGCGACGAGGAAGAGCACGACGACCGCGCCGGCCAGGCCGAACGTGCGGCGGTCGAGGCCGAGGACGCGCTCCTCGGCCGGGACGAACGTCGGGTCGTCGTCGATGTCCTCGGTGCGTCGGCTCACGACATACCGCTCACGGGGCGGCCGCAGCCGACCCACCGGGCCCGCCCGCGGGTGAGGCGATCGCCGCGCCCTCGGGCGACATCTGCGTGCGGCCGTTGCGCCGGACGACGGCCCAGGTGACGACGATCGCGACCGGGTAGAGCAGGAACGGCACGAAGCTGGCGGTGACACCGCTGGCCCGCGGCAGGAAGACCGACGAGTCCCAGAAGCCGTGCAGGAACATGCAGAGGATGAGCGTTCCGCTCAACCGCCGGATGGCGAAGAAGAACCCGCCGATGATGAAGGTGCTGACGAGCTGGCCGAGCATGCCGGCGACGTTCTCGCCGAAGAAGGCGTTCGGGGCGTGGAGGGCGGCGAAGAGCAGGGAGCTGTAGAGCCACACCTTGTGCTCGTCGTGCTTCGAGCGCAGACCGACGACCATCGAGCCGCGGGTGATCATCTCCTCGCCGAAGCCGACGCCGATTGCGCCCAGCACCGACCAGAGCAGGAGCTCGCCGGTGACGTTGTCGAGGTCGGTCTTGAGGTACGCGACCACCGCGAAGAGGATCATCAGCACGACGCCGATCCAGGCCCAGCGCGGACCGCTGCGCTCCTTGTCGAACAGCGACGGCTTCCACCAGCCGAACGCGGTCACCAGGATGACGATGGTGATGCCACCGAAGAGGGTCGGGAAGGCGTAGTGGAGCTTCGCGCTCTCGACGGTCTTGCCGATGTTGTCGTAGTCGACGTCGTTGACCGCCCAGGTCGTGTAGAAGACCGCCAGGTAGGCGGCGTACACGACCAGGCCGGCCAGGAACGACGGCTTCACCCGGTAGTGGTGGGGCGTCGGTGCCCCGGTGGCGTCGCCGGCCTCGGGTTCGGTGCTCATGTCAGCTGCCTTTCCGGAGCGTGCGCTCCGCGACGTGCCCTCGTCCGCGGGGTGGCCGGAGGTCGGGCGCGCCCGAGGAGCGGACGGCGGACGCATCGGTCCGGATGTGCGCAACTCCCACGGCGCGGTCTCCCGTTCGGCCTTCACCCGTTCGAGGTGACGGACCCGCGGGACAGTAGGGCGACGACCCGGCGTCGGAGCTCGCCTGTCGCGCTGTAACCGTTACACCTGCGCAGGGCCGATCAGGCCGTCGGTGAGGTGCCGTTCGCCACGGCGAGCGCCACGACCGCGACCTACGCTCGGCCCGTGAGCCAGGAGGCGCCGGACGAGCAGGCGGTGGTCGGCGCCCTGGGCGACGTCCTCGCCAGCCGCTCGTTCGCCAACGCCCCGCGCTGCCGCGAGCTCCTGTCGTTCGTGGTGACCGAGTCGCTCGCGGGCCGCGGCCACCTGCTGAACGAGCGGGTGATCGCCCGCTCGGCCCTGGGACGCCCCGCCACGCTGGACACCCGGACCGACTCCGCAGCCCGTGTGCAGGCCCGGCGGACGCGGGAGCTCCTCGACCGCTACTACGCCGAGGAGGGCCGCGACGACGCCGTTCGGATCTCCGTGCCGACCGGCCAGTACGCCGCCACGTTCCGGCGGTTCGCCCCGACCGCCGACGACCTCGTCCCGGAGCCCTGCCCGCCGACGGCGACAGTCGGGCCGATCGTGGCCGTCATGCAGCTCCGCCACCGATCCGGTGGCATCGATCGCCGGGTCGCCGTCGGCCTGACCGAGACGCTCGTCCAGACGCTGTCGAGGTTCCCCGGCCTGCGGGTGGTCGGGCCCATCATCGGCGACTCCTCGGGTGAGCCCCAGGCCGACGCCGTCCTCGCCGGCACGCGAACGGGCGCCCACGCCGTCCTGCACGGGGCCACCTGGACCAACGACGACGCCGTCAGGGTGTCGGTGCACCTGACCGACACGGGCGAGCGACGGGTGCGCTGGTCGGACACGTTCTCGCACCCCATGGCCGAGTTCACCGGCTTCGGCGCCGAGGACGAGATCGTCCGGAGCGTGGCCGGGATCGTGGGTGACGTCAACGGGGTGGTCTGGCAGGCACCGCTGCGCCCGGAGGCGACCCACGGCGACCCCGAGGTGGCCCGGGCCCTCTGGCGCTACTACGCCTTCGTCAACCACCTGGACCCGAGGGAGCTGCCCGAGGTCCTCGACGGGCTGCGGGGCGCAGCCGAACGTGAGCCCGACAACGCCCTCGTCCTCGCCTCCCTCGGGTTCTGTTGTGGCATCGACGTGACGATGAACGGCACCTCGGCCACGACCGGGATCGAGCAGGCCGACGACCTCGCCCGCCGTGCGCTGCGCCACGACCCGTCGAGCGCGGTCGCTCACAACGTCCTGGGCATCGTCGGCCTCGTTCGCGGCAACCACCCCGGCGCCCGGCGCCACGCCGAGGAGGCCCTGCGCCTGGCGCCGTACCACCCGGCCAACACCTACGTCGCCGGGCTGACCCTGGCGACGGCAGACGAGTGGGAGAGAGGCGTCCTGGTCATGCGTGAGGCGATCCGCCTCAACCCGTACGGCCCCAACCACCGGCACGTCATGGTGGCGATCGACGCCCTGCTCCGTGACGACGTGGCCGAGGCGATGGCGGAGGCGAGCCTCCTGGACATCCCCGGGCACGTCTGGGGCCCCGTCATCCGCGCCGTCTGCTTCGACGCCCTCGCCCTGCACGACCAGGCGAGGGACCAGATGGCCGAGGCGCTGCTCGTGGCGCCCGACCTGCTCGATCGCCCGCACGAGGTGCTGACCAGCAGCCCCAACGTCCCCCTGAAGGCCTCCACCCACGTCGCCGACAGGGTGGCCCGCTTCGCCTCGGGCACCTAGGTCCCGGCTCGGGAGCCGACCTCGTCGCCGGCGCGGTCCTCGTCCTCCACCTGTTCACCCGCCTGGTCCACTGACCGCCCCTCGGGCGGCGGGCGCGAGGCGGGTGCGCGTCAGTGGTCGGCGACGGAGAGGTCGACGCGGTGGCCGAGGACGTGCTCGAGCAGCTCCTTGCGCTCCTCGGCGGTCTGCACCTCGAGCGACACGTCGGCCCCGTCCGCCGGCACCACCGCGATGCGCAGGCGGCCCGCGCCGTTCGCGCTCGTGACCTTCAGCAGGCCGACCCGCCCGTCGTGGGAGCGGTCGAGGGCGATCGCCACGCGCAGGATGGCGGCGAGGGTGGTCACCCGCTCCTGGTCGTCGGGGCGGAGGCGGGCGAACTCCTCGTGCTTGGGCTTCGGCGCGCTCTTGCGGTGGTAGCGGGCGATCAGGGCGATGAGCTCGATCTCGTGATCGGTGAAGCCGGCGAGGCGGTCGGAGTTCCGGATCAGGTAGTAGCTGTGCTTGTGGTGGGCCGAGTGGCTCACGAACAGGCCCACGTTGGCGAGCAGGGCACCTGCCTCGAGCAGCTCGCGCGAGTCGTCACCGAGCCCGTGCCAGCGGTGGAGCGCGTCGAACAGCTCGAGCGCCAGCGACGCCGTGCGGGCCGTGTGCACGGGGTCGTCGTCGAGCGCCTCGGCCAGGTGCAGCACGCTGCGGCGACGCAGGTCGCGCAGGTGGTGGAGGGTCGAGCCCCGGCGGCGTGACGCCGCGTCGAGCAGTGCGCCCTCCCGCAGCGCGTTGCCGGAGATCGTCAGCTCGGTGATGCCCAGCTCGGCCACGGCCTGCTCGAGCACGATGGCGCCGCCGAGGATGATGTCGGCCCGGTTCGGGTCCATGCCGGGCAGCTTGCGCCGGTCGGCGATGGTGTCGCAGGAGACGATCGAGGCCACGACCGCACGGATCTCGTCGGCGCTCATCACGAAGTTGTCGAAGGTGCGGGGCGGCTCGTCGTCGCGCAGGGCGGCCGCCATCGCCGCGATCGTCTCGGCCGTGCCCGACGAGCCGATGGCCACGTCGAAGCCGAAGCGGGCGACCTCGCGCACCATGGGCGCCAGCACCGAGCGCACGTGGCGTCGGCACGCCTGCACGGCGCCGGGGTGGAGGCGGTCGCCCTTGAAGAAGCGGCGGGTCAGGCGGATGGCGCCGAGCTTGAGGCTGCCGGCCGCCAGGCTCTCGCCCTTCTCCCCCACAAGGATCTCGGTGCTGCCGCCGCCGATGTCGATGAGCACGAGGCGCTGGTCGAACACGGGCACGGCCTGGAGCACGCCGAGGTGGATGAGGCGGGCCTCCTCGACGCCGGAGATGACCTCGACCTCGACGCCCGCCTCGTCGCGGGCCCGGGTGAGGAACTCCTGGGCGTTCTCGGCCTCACGCACGGCCGAGGTGGCCGCGGCGTGGATGTCGGCGTCGTGCACCGCGGCGATGCGGGCCAGGCGGTCGAGGGCGGCCACGCCACGCTCGA
>CAMFLJ010000272.1 GCA_945957335.1 uncultured Actinomycetes bacterium
GGATGGCCGGGCGCCCGTCCCCGGTTGGCCGCCGGCTCGTGCCCGGCGGCCGCCAGCACCGCGGCGACCGCTTCGGGCTGGAGGGCGCCGACCGTCCCGAGCGAGCGGACCTCGACGGCCGCCTGCCGTTCGGGGAGGGCGGGCCGGTCGGCACGGTCGGTGGTGAGGCCCACGTAGACGTCGGCCGCCGCCAGCAGGCCCGCCGCCATGGCGATCGCCCCACCTCGGGCGCCCCGGTGATAGCCCGAGCCGTCGAGGCGCTCGTGGTGGGCCGCCGCGACGCTGTTGAGCCGAGCCAGCGCCGGTGACCGTCGCAGCATCTGCTCGGTGAGCATGGGGTGCAGCTCGACCCGGTCGAACTCGGCTCGCGTCAACGGGCCCGGCTTGTCCCAGATCGAGTTCGGGACCGCGGTGGTGCCCAGATCGTGGACCAGCGCCGCACGACGAAGGGCCACGACGTCGTCGGGCGCCAACCCCGCCGAGCGGCCGGCGGCGGCCGCCAGCTCGGCGCACCGGCGGCTGTGCCCAGCCATGAAGGGTGACTTCAGGTCGATGAAGTCGGCCGCCACCGTCAGCGCCGCGTCGAGCTCCTCCCCGTCGAGGACGCGGTGGGGGCGGGGCTCGAGCTCGAGCACGGCGTCCCAGGGCTCCTGCTTGGCCAGCGCCTGGAGCCACCGCTCGCCGTGGGCCGAGAAGAGGTCGGCCAGGGCCGGGTCGTAGGTGCGCCCGCTCCGCTCGGCGGCGGCCGCCACCGCGTCGGCCGGTGAGTAGAGGCGACCGATGGCCTCCATGTCGTGGCTCAGGTGGACCACCCGCATGGCGAGCGGGATGTCCTCCCCCGAGGTGCCCGAGGGGAAGCCGTTGCCGTTCCAGCGCTCGAAGGTGTGGGCGAGCGCGTCGCGCACGTCGGGACCGAACGAGAGCCGCTCGACCAGCATGTCGCCGACCTCGCACCCGGAGGCGAAGTTGTGGATCGCCCAGTCGTGGGCACCCGCCTGGATCGCCTTCTCGACCTGCTCGCGCTCCTCGGGCGGGTGGGCGGCCGTCGCGAACGCCAGGACGTCCCTCATCACCTCCGCCGGGTTGGCGGCGTCGTGCACGAGGGTCTGGGCCCGGATGGCGATCTCGTCCCCGAAGACCGTCGCCACCTCGTGGGCATGTCCGGTGCATCCGACGTAGCGGAGCAGCGAGACCCAGTACGCGGTGGTCCGGACCTCGTCGTCGACGCCCGCCTCGTCGCAGATGGCGCCGGCCAGGAGGCACGACCGCAGCTGCGACTCGAGGGGTTGCCCGAACGCGTTGTCCTGTGCGAGGGCGAACGTGGCGACGAGCTCGCCGAGGCGGAGGGAGGGACCGGAAATGGGGAGACCTCCCGATGTGGCGGACGGGGACCGGATCTTACGGTGACCGACGATCACCCGCCCGGGTGGACCGACACGACAGGAGGCCGAGATGCCGACACCGATGCCCACGATCCCCGACCTCGGGTACCAGAAGTACGTCCTGCGATGGGAGGAGCGCCCGACCGCGGGGCCGTCCGAGTACGAGGCGGCCCAGACCCGGATCCTCGATGTCTTCCGGCAGTGGGAGGCCCCGAAGGGGATCACCTTCCTGCAGTTCGTCGTCCGCGTCGGCGACTGGGGCGGCTACGCCGTGATCGAGGCGGAGAACCTGTCGGACGTGCACTTCCTCACCACCGCCCTCGCTCCGTTCAGCTTCCGACTCGAGCCGGTGGTCGACACCATGGACGCCGTCGCGGTGGAGCTCGAGGCGATGGGCTGGCGCTCCTCGCTCTCGTGACGGTGTGTGGGAGGGGCCGGCGGTCGTGGCCCCTCCCGCGGACCATCGGATCCCTTGCCCCGCCCAACAACTGTCAGTACGTTTGCCAGTATCTCGACGCAAGGGCGCGTCGAGCAGGCCCGGCGTTGCCGGTGGGGGTCGACGATGGACGTGCTGCGCACACCGGACGAGCGCTTCGCCGCGCTCCCCGACTGGGACTACGAGCCGCGCTACCGCGAGGTCGTGGCTGCCGACGGCACCGCCCTGCGGTTCCACTTCGTCGACGAAGGACCTCGCGACGCGGCCCCGGTGCTCCTGCTCCACGGCAACCCCTCGTGGAGCTACCTGCACCGCCACATGATCCGGGGTCTCGTCGAGCGGGGCCATCGGGTGGTGGCCCTCGACCTCATGGGCATGGGCCGCTCCGACAAGCTGGTCGACCGCACCGCCTACACCGTCGACGCCCACCTCGACTGGATGCAGCAGTGGCTCGAGGGTGAGGACCTCCGAGACATCACCCTCTACTGCCAGGACTGGGGCGGGCTGCTCGGCCTCAACCTCGTCCGGCTCCAGCCGGACCGCTTCACCCGGATCCTGGCCTCCAACACCGGGCTGCCGGCCGGGGAGGGGACCAACGCCGCCCTGCAGGCCTGGATCGAGTTCAGCCAGTCGGTCACCCCGCTCCCCGTGGGAGCGATCGTCGACGGTGCGTCCACCCGTGCCCTCAGCGAGGCAGAGCGGGCCGCCTACGACGCCCCCTACCCCGATGCCACCTACCAGGCCTCTCCCGTGCAGTTCCCCGTCCTCATCCCCGCACCCCCGGACCATCCGGCGGTCCCGCTGTTCCGGGCCACGTGGGACTTCCTCGCGACCTGGACCCGCCCGTTCCTCACGGTCTTCGGCTCCGAGGACGCGATCTCGTTCAAGGCCGGGGCGCACCTCAAGCTGCAGCGCGTGATCCCCGGGGCGGCCGACCAGCCCCACCGCGTGATCGAGGGCGCCAACCACTTCATCCAGGAGGACGCCTCCGACGAGCTCGTCGAGATCCTCGACACCTTCACCCGGGCGGAGGCCGGCGCATGACCGCGGCCGCCCGTCGAGGGCTCGCCGCCCTCGGGCTCGGTCTCGCCCTCTGCCTGGCGGCCGGTGCCTGCGGCTCGAGCTCCGGCACCGCATCCTCCGCCGCGACCGACCCTTCCCCGACCACCCCTGCCACGATCGGAGCCACGACCATGCGAGGCGAGCGCTACTGCGAGGTCCTGCTGGTGAACCCCCACGACGGCGTGATCTCCGCCGACGTGTACAACAGCTACCCGCTCAACACCTGCCCGGCCGACCAGTGGGAGGCCCTCGACCCGGCCGCGCTGGCCGCCGAGCACAACGCTGTCCTGGCCGTGCTCAACGGCCCTCGCTACTGGCTCATGGACGAGATCCAGAAGGCCGGTGACGTCGCCGACCTGCCGAGGGCCACCTTCGGCGGCATCGAGATGTTCCGCCAGGCCA
Source organism: uncultured Actinomycetes bacterium (assembly GCA_945957335.1). Classification (GTDB taxonomy): domain Bacteria; phylum Actinomycetota; class Acidimicrobiia; order Acidimicrobiales; family Acidimicrobilacustridaceae; genus CAMFLJ01. The sequence continues at coordinate 3,283 of CAMFLJ010000272.1, forward strand.
GCGTCGAGGTCGGCGACCTCAAGGCGGCCTCGACGCCGTACGTCGCCCACGCCGTCGACCGGCGCACCGTCTTCACCTTCGCCGAGGGCCAGTCCGTCTACGAGCTGGTCGACCCCGCCGGGAACGTGTACGTCATGCAGACCTGGAGCCAGCAGAAGGACCCGACCCTGGCCGAGGCCGACCTGGCCGGCCTGGCCCCACGCCTCACGCTGCCCGAGGGCTGGACCTACCGGACCCGCACGCTCGACGCACCGCTGGTGGTCGACACCACGAAGGCGTCGGCCCAGGTGCTCCAGGACGACTTCGGCAACAGCTACTGCCTCGTCGTCGGCTGACGCCGCTCAGTCCTGGCAGTTCCAGACGCCGTTGTCCTCGAGCTGGGGCTGACGGCAGTTCGCGGGCATCGGCGGGATCGGCTTGCCGACCGGCCAGTCCCGGGGGACGCCCACCGGCCACGTCGTCGTGGTCGTGGACGCCTTCGGGGCCGCGGTCGTGGTGGGTGCCGCGACGGTCGCGACGGGCGCCGCCGCGGCGGCAGTGGCCGGCAGGGCCGGAGCCGCTCCGGTCGCGCCGCCACCACCGTCATCGGACGCGGCGACGGCCGGCGCCGCGGCCGCGGCGTCGCCGGTGGTGACGTACTCGTACTCGTCCTGGTACACCACGATCGGGTCGACCGAGGTCACCGACGAGTCGCTCTCGACCGCGGGCCCCGCGAGATCCGGGGTCGGGGTGGCCTCGGGACCCTGGCTGAGCAGCGCACCCACCATCACCGCCCCCGCCACCAGGACGGCCGAGGCCGACACCGACGCTGCCAATGCAAGCTTGCGGTTCATGTGGCTCCCTCGCTCCGCGCTCGTGCCGATCGGGTCTTCGTCGCGCGAGGGGCCGCGCCTGAGCCTGTTTGCCGGCTCTGTACCGGCACTTGGCGTCGGCTTAACCTTCGCCACTCTCCGTCACCGGATCGGATGAGTTCGGGGCTCGATCCGAGCCCAGGCCGACCTACGCTCGACCGACGCCCCGAGGGGTAGGAGGAGACGCATGGCCGACCCCGCACTCGTGTGCACCCGCCGATCGCTGCACGCCGTCGCCGAGCACGTGCTCGGTGCCGCGCTCCACCAGGCGACCGGCCGCATCGGGCTCCGTGCCGCGCCCGGCGGCTTCGCCACGCCCGCGTTCGACGGCCCCGATGGTGTCACCCGGGTGGGCGTCGACGGCACCGACCTGGTCGTGGAGCGGGCCGATCGAGTCGACCGGGAGCCGCTCACGACGGTGGCCGCGGCCGCTGCGCTGGCCGGCGTCGAGCCGGGCGCGCCCGCCGACGTGTACACGCCCTCGACCCCGCTGGCGCCCGACGAGCCGCTCGACCTCGACGCCACCGCTTCGGCGCGGCTGGCCTCGTTCTTCGCCACGGTCGACCAGGCGCTGGAGGTGCTGGTCGGGCGCCACGCCCCCGACGGGGACCACGCCCAGCTGTGGCCGGAGCACTTCGATCTGGCCGTCACGATCGACGAGGTCAACTTCGGCGGCTCGCCGGGCGACGACGAGCACCCGCTCCCCTACCTCTACGTCGGCCCCTGGGCCCTGCCGGGCGACGGCGACCCGTTCTGGAACGAGCCGTTCGGCGCGTCGCTGTCGGCCGAGGACGGGCTCACCGTCGAGCAGGCGCTGGCCTTCTTCGAGGACGGACGGCGCCGGGTGGCCGGCTCCGGCTGAGGCGTCGGCCGAGGCTCAGTCGGTGCGCACGGGGCGGGTGCCGTGACGGGCCAGCGCCACCATGGCCCCGGCCGTCTCGAACTGCAGCTCCGGGAGGGCGTCGGGCGCGAACCACGCGACCTCCTCGATCTCGGGCGAGCTGGGTCGGGCCTCGCCCACCTCGGCCAGGCTGACGGGTCGGGCCCGGTAGATGATGTCGACGCGCTGCGGGTCGGCGTCGACCACCACCTGTCTCTTATACACATCTGACGCTGCCGACGAAGAGGATGGTGGGGG
>CAMFLJ010000273.1 GCA_945957335.1 uncultured Actinomycetes bacterium
GCCTTCGTGCTCACCCAGCTGCTCGGCCTCAGCTACGAGGAGGCGGCCCTGGCGCTCGACTGCCCCATCGGCACCGTGCGCTCGCGCGTGGCCCGGGCCCGGGCCGAGCTCGCCGCCGAGGTGCGGCGCATCCAGGCCATCTAGGTCGTCGCGGTCGTCCTGACGTCGACGGCTCCGCCGGTCGGTCCCGGCGGCGAGCGGCCGGCGGTCCATCGGTTCGGCCGGAGACCCAGAAGTTCGGCCGGCGGCCCCACGGGCCCCACTGCCGAGCATCCTCTCCCTCGGTGTGCTCGCCCGTCGGGGCCGCCTCGCGAGTGGTCGCTCGTGGAGGCCGCCTGGTTCCGGCGGACCGCCCGATCGACGCCCGCCATCGCTCGACGATCCGACTTTTTGCTGCTTTTCGGGTTGTGCTGGTGTTTTTCGTGCGGTACACTCGAACACATGTACACCACGGTGCTCGAGAACCCGGGGGAGGTTGCCGCTGAGGCCGGCGGTGTGGCCCCTGTGCTGCTGGCGGGGGTGTCGGCGATGGACGACGCGGCCCTCGTCGACACGGCCCGCCGGGTGGCCGGTGAGATCTCCGCCGCGGAGGCGCACCTCGCGGCGGTGGTCGCCGAGATCGAGCGGCGGGGGGTGCACGGCCAGTGGGGGTGCCGCAGCGTCGAGCGCTTCACCGGTTGGCAGCTCCAGCAGTCGCCCGCCCGCAGCGCCGCGTTGCTGGACGTGGGCCGGGCCATGACCGAGCTGCCGGTGCTCGCCGAGGCGGTGGCCGACGGCTCGCTCGGGTTCGACAAGGCCACCTCGATCGCCCGGGTCGCCGCGCCCGACACCGAGAAGGCGCTGGTGGCCATGGCGATGCACGCCACCGTCGGCCAGACCCGTCGCATCTGCGGTCAGTGGCGCAAGGTCGAGCTGCGCGACGCGCCGGCCGGCACCGACGGGGCTGCCGAGCACGAACGGCGCTCGCACCCCGAGGTGATCGTGATCCGCGACGAGGACGGCATCGAGCTGCGGGCGCGCTTCGACCACGTCCGCGGCGAGCTCGTCCTCGCCTCACTCGAAGCCGAGACCAAGGCCGTGCGCCGCGAACGCGCCGGGGCCGCTCCGGTCGTCGCCGGTAAGGTCCATCAGGCCGGAGCGCGCCCGGCCTCGGTCGACGAGTGCGCTATCGAGAAGCTCACCGTCGCCCAGTGGCGGGGCCTCGGGCTCCTGCGCATGGCCGAACGCTCGGCCACCGATCAGCCCGAGGGGCTCACCGCGTCGGGGTTCTCGACCACCGTCGTCACCCACGTCGGCATCGACACCCTGTACGGCCCCGACCTGCCCGACCCCGCCGACCCGTCCCGGTCGCCGCGGCCCGAGCGCGACGAGATGGCCGAGCTCGAACCGGCCGGGGTCCGGGTGCGGCGCGACATCGCCCGCTTCCTCGCCTGCGACGCCGGGCTGGTCACCGTGCTCGAGGACCGCGACGGCAACCCCCTCCACCTCGGCCGGCGCACCAGCTCCATCCCCCCGGCGCTGCGCAAGGCGGTAATGAGCCGCCACCGCACCTGCACCTGGCCCGGCTGCTGTGCCACCGCCGTGCAGCTCCACCACATCCACCACCGCAGCGCCGGAGGCCACGACGACGTCGAGGCCCTCGCCCCCGAGTGCCTCGACCACCACCTCGCCATCCACACCTACGGCATCTGGATCACCGTCGACGACGACGGCACCCTGCGCCACTGGCGACCCGACGGCACCGAGGTGCTCGCCAACCCACTCCCGACCGGCCCGACCGACGCACTCCGCGCACCGGGGGAGCTCGCCCAACGGCGTCTCGACCTCGGCGGGCGCCCTGACGACACCAGCCGTCCGCCCCTCTGGCAGGGCGACGCCCTCCAGCTCGGCGAGTGCATCGCCGCCCTCGAGAGCCGCCGCGACGCCGCCCTCCGACGCACCACCCCCACTCGCGGCACGCCGGTCGGACCCACCCGTCCCGACCGCGAGCACCCACCGCCCAACCTCAACTGACGTCGGTCGATCGGTACGCTCGCCGGATGCTCGGCGGCCAGGCGTTCATGGCGTTCATCCCGGTGACGGACATGGCCGTGGCGCGCACCTTCTACATCGACGTCCTCGGGCTGACCGTCACCGACGAGTCGCCCTACGCCCTCACCGTCGACGCGGGCGGCACCATGCTGCGCCTCACCCGGGTCGACGACCTCCGGCCGCAGCCGTTCACGGTCGCCGGGTGGACGGTCGCGGACATGCGGGCGTCGATCACCGCGCTCGAGGCGGGCGGGGTCCGGTTCCTCCGCTACGACGGGTTCGAGCAGGACGACCTCGGCGTCTGGACCACCCCCGGCGGCGACGAGGTCGCCTGGTTCGCCGACCCAGACGGCAACACCCTCTCGCTGACCCACTTCGCAGGCTGACCCCTCAGCCCCCACCCCCGCAGGCGTGGGGAGTGCTCCGCCGTTCGGTTTCGGAGCGTCAGGAGCGGACGGCGAAGCGGAAGTAGAAGGCGCCGAAGACCAGGACGATGCCGACGTTGGCGGCGAGACGCTCCCAGAACCACTGCTTGTCGCGGAAGAACAGCAGGTCGACGGCCACCACGGTGATCACCATGGCGATGCCGAGGAGCACACGGGGGAGCGGGTTGCCCATGGGTCGGGTCCTCTCGGGGTCGGCGGCCACGTCAGGCCAGGAGCTCGGCGAGCTGGTCGAGGACGAAGGCGAGGGTGTCGTCGTCGATGGCGTGGCTGAGCGGCAGCAGCACACCGCGCTCCATGACCTCGTCGGCGTTGGGGAGGCCGTCGTCGGGCACGACCAGGCGCCGACCGCGCACCATCGGCTGGCGGGCGACGTTGCCCGTCCAGATCGTGCGGGTGTCGATGCCCCGCCCGTCGAGGAACGCCTGCACGTCGGGCCGGTCGAGCCCTCCGTCCTCCCGCAGCAGGATCGGGTAGCCGAGCCACGCCGTCTCGAGCTCGGGCAGCGGCCGGGGCAGCACGACGCGGTCGGTGTGGGCCGAGAAGAACTCGGTGTAGGCGTCGAAGGTGCGGCGCCGCCGGGCCAGGTTGGTGTCGAGCTTCTTCAGCTGCTCGAGCCCGAAGGCGGCGCCCATCTCGGAGGGCTCGAAGTTCCAGGCCACCTCGTCGAAGATGAACTGGTTGTCGTAGCGGATGCCGTCGAGGTCCTCCCAGAAGTCGCGGTCGCTCCGGCGCGAGCCGTAGAACTGCACCTCCGAGCGCCGGCCCCAACGCCGCAGCATGAGGGCCCGGTCGCGCAGCGCCTCGTCGTCGACGAGCAGCATCCCGCCGTTGCCGCCCGCGGTGAGGATGTGGGAGTTGGCGAAGCTCGTGATCGTCATCGTCGAGCGCTCGCCGGTGGGCCGGCCCCGCAGACGGGGGCCGAGGGTGTCGGCCGAGTCCTCGATCACGGGAAGGCCGTGGCGGTCGGCGACGGCCCGGATGGCGTCCCAGTCGGGGGCGTTGCCGATCAGGTTCGGGAAGAGCATCGCCCCGGTGCGCTCGGTGATGGCCTCCTCGATGCGGGCCACGTCGACGCAGAACGTGTCGGGCTCGCAGTCGACGAGCACCGGCACCAGACCGGCGCGCAGCATCGGCGCGATGTCGGTCGAGAACGTGAGGCCACAGGTGACGACCTCGGTGCCCGGCTCGAGGTCGAGCAGCTCGACCGCGAGGTAGAGCGCGGAGGAGCCCGAGTTCACCATCACGCCCCGGGCCTTGCCGAACAGGGCGGCGACCTCGCGCTCCATGGCGTTGACCCGCCGGCCCGGCCACAGCCCCTGGGGACCGGACCGCAGGACCTCGACCACGGCGGCGATCTCGGCCTCGTCGTGGACGCTGCTGGAGTAGAAGACGCGCTCGCTCACCCGACGATTCCACCATGCCGTCGCCCGCCCGTGGGCCGGTCGGGGGCCAGGCGCCGCGACGAGGGCCGGCGGCGGGCGCCGCAGAGGGCGCCCTCCCTGCCGCGCCGGGTGGCGGCGCGCTAGGTTCCGCGACGGCCCGACGGGGTAGGACCCGTCCCCATGGCCTCGCGCTGGGGGCGCCGGTGCAGACGCTGACCACATCCGAAACGGCGGCGGTCGCGGACCAGCCCACCCGGGTCGGTCGGATCGTCGCCCTCGACGGCCTGCGGGGCCTCGCCGTGGCCCTTGTCGTCGTCTACCACTTCGCCCCCGACGTGCTGCCAGCCGGCTTCCTCGGCGTCGACGTGTTCTTCGTGCTCTCCGGGTTCCTCATCACGACCCTGGCCCTGGGCGAGCACGAGCGCTCGGGATCGCTCGCCGTCGGGGCGTTCTTCGGACGCCGTGCCCGCCGCCTCCTGCCCGCCGCCATCGCCTGCGTCGTCGCCGTCACCGTCACCGCCGTGCTGCTCCAGCCGTCGGCCGACCGGCAGCCGCTGCGGGGCGAGGCGATGGCATCGCTCCTCTACGGCGCCAACTGGTGGTCGGTGGCCCAGGGCAGCTCCTACCAGGCCACCTTCGGGGCCGAGTCGCCGCTCAACCACTTCTGGTCGCTGGCGGTGGAGGAGCAGTTCTACCTGCTGTTCCCGCTGGTGATCGTGGGCCTCGCCGCGCTGCTCGCCCGTCGGGGCCACGACCGGCGGCGCCTGGCGGCGTGGCTGCTCGGCGGCTCGGTCCTGCTCGCAGCGGGTTCGGCCCGGCTCATGGCCGCCCTCCACGACCCGCTCACCGACCCGTCCCGCGCCTACCTCGGCTCCGACACCCGGGCCCAGGCGGTGCTGGCCGGCGTGGCCGCGGCGTGCGTGCTGCACCTGTGGCGCGACCGGCTGAGCGGGGCGCGGGTGCGCCGGGCGCTGGCCGCGGTGGCCGTCGCCGCGGTGGCCACGGTGCTGTGGGCGTCACGCACGGCCGACTTCCGCGCCGGGTGGCTCTACCAGGGGGGCTTCCTGCTGATCGCGGTGGCGTCGGGGGCGGTGGCGCTCTCGCTGGCCACCAGCCGGGGCGGGCCCAGCCGGCTCTTCGAGACCCGCACCCTCTGCGTGCTCGGCCTCTACTCCTACGGCATCTACCTGTGGCACTGGCCGGTGCGCGTCTTCGTCGACGAGGACCGCACCGGGCTCGACGGCATCGCCCTCTTCGCCGTCCGGGTCGTGCTCACCGCCGCGCTCACGGTGCTGTCGGCCCGGCTGATCGAGGACCGGTTCCGCCACGGCCGTCGCTCCCCCGAAGCGTCCGGAGCGGGGTCGGCCCGACGTGGCCC
>CAMFLJ010000274.1 GCA_945957335.1 uncultured Actinomycetes bacterium
CCCCGGGCCGGTCCCGGGGGTGCGACCACTGTCACCCTTCCCGGGCACCCCAGACAGGGGAGGCCGGCACCGCAGGTAGGGACCGAAGTCCCGAGAGGTACCGCCCACGTCCCCTCCCTGCGGGAGAGCGGTCACGGCAGCCTGAACGGGTCCGTACGGCGCATCCCCCTAGTGGCCGGGCCGGACATCACCCCGAGGAGACAGATGGCACCCAACCAAGACCGAAGCATGCTGGCCGTGTTCGGTTCCCTGACCGCAGTGGCCGCGTTCCTGCTGGCCGCGGTCGGGATCATCGTGGTCGTCAACGACGACGGCTCGAGCAGCACCAGCACGGCGGCCGCGCCCGTCACGGTCACCCTGACCGAGTTCAAGATCACGCCGGGCACGATCAACATGCCCGTCGGTGGGTCTCTCGACGTCGTCAACGGCGGCACGATGGCCCACAACCTGACGGTCACGGGCGGCCCGGGCACCCCGGACATCGCCGCCGGCAAGTCCGCCACCCTCGACCTGTCGAAGCTCTCCGCCGGCACCTACGAGGTCACCTGCACCATCGCCGGGCACGCCGCGGCCGGCATGAAGGCCACCCTGGTGGTCGGCGGGTCGGGCTCGTCGAGCAGCTCCGGCAGCTCGAGCGACATGGCGATGGGCTCGAGCACCGAGCCCGACTACCAGGCCATGGACACCGCCATGCAGGACGGTGCCGCCGCCTACCTCGACGCCTTCACCAAGTACGGCACGGGCGTGCCCACCCAGGGACGTGGCAACCAGCTCCTCGAGCCGGTCGCCGGCGCCGACGGCTACAAGCAGATCAACCTGACCCTCTCGATCATCGACTGGGAGGTCGAGCCCGGGAAGATCGTCAAGGCCTGGGCGTACAACGACCAGGTGCCCGGCCCCTGGATCAAGGTCCAGCCCGGCGACAAGATCCGGGTCACCCTGAAGAACGACTCGCCCATGGGCCAGGACATCCACTGGCACGGCATCTCGACCCCCTTCGGCCAGGACGGCGTCGCCCCCCTGACCCAGCCGATGGTCGAGCCGGGCCAGACCTACACCTACGAGTTCACGGCCCCGGCCGAGCCCGAGATGGGCATGTACCACCCGCACAACGGCGGCTCCATCTCCGTGGTCAACGGCGCCTACGGCCAGTTCCAGGTCGGCGAGCTGCCCCTGCCGGATGGCAAGACCGTCAGCGGCAACAAGCTGCCGGACAAGATCAACATCACCAAGGAGATGCCGATGGTGTTGAACGATGCCGGCACGATCGGCCTCTCGCTCAACGGCAAGGCGTTCCCTGCGACCGACCCCATCGTCGCCAACCCGGGTGACTGGCTGAAGGTCACGTACCACAACGAGGGCCTGACCTGTCACCCGATGCACCTCCACCGGGTGAAGCAGCTGGTCATCGCCAAGGAGGACTGGGCGCTCGACTCGCCGTACTACGTCGACACCCTGACGGTGTGCCCGGGTGAGCGCTACACGGTGCTCATCAACCCCACCGCCGACGAGACCGGCATCTGGGCCTGGCACTGCCACATCCTCACCCACGCCGAGACCGACAAGGGCCTGGCCTACATGGTCACCGCCCTGGTCGTGCCGCCCCCGCCGGCCCGTGGCCAGAGCGCCACGCCGGTCACCGGCTGAGTCGGCAGCAGCCGCAATCTGGAGAGGGCCGGGCCTCGGGGCCCGGCCCTCTCCGCGTCCGCGCACGAGATGACGAGCGACGGCGAGCGGCGAGCAGCGGCGAGCCGGTGCCGCACGCGACGAGGCCGGGCCCGTGGGCCCGGCCTCGTGGCGTCCTGGTGTCGTCGCGGCGCAGCCGGCAGGCCGGCCGGCTCAGGCGGTGGCGACGATGCGGCGCCCGCTGATGCGCTCAGGGTGGATGGCCACCCAGTTGTCCTTGCGGTGCTCCGACCACGGCTGCAGGTCGAGCTGCTCGAGGCGGGCGATGTCGTCGGCGTTGGTGACCACCCGGGCCCACCCGGTGACGATCACGCTCCACCCGGTGCGGGTGTGGCGGTCGGTGTCGTCGACCTCGAACGACACGGGGCCGCCCTTCATCGTGGCGTCGAGCTTGGTGCCCTCGGCGGTGCGGAACACGATGTGCTCGCCGTCGAGGGCGTAGTTCACCGGGAAGATCACCGGGTGACCGGCCTCGACCACCGCCACGCGCCCCACGTCGTCGGAGCGAAGGGCCTGGAGGCACTCGGCCCGGTCCATCACCTCGATGCCGGTGCGGCCGTCGATCATTCGCATCCTCGGTGCCTCCTCGCACGGCGGCCCTCGCCGCCTCCTCCAGCGTGCACCGGGCCGGTGCCGCTCCGGAAGGGGCCTAGGTCCAACGGGGCCAGCCCGTAGTCTCTCCCGCATGAGCGACGCACGCATGGTGGGCGACGTGGTGGTGGCCGTCGACTTCTCCGACCGCACCGACGCCGTGATCTCCGAGGGCGTGGCCCTGGCCCGGGCCTCGGGCGGCACCCTGCACCTGCTGCACGTGGCCGCCGGCGAGCCGATCCTGGCCGGCTACGACAAGGACGAGATCAGCCCGTTCACCCGCAGCGCCCGCGCCGGCGAGCTCACCGACGAGCACCAGCGCCTGCGCGACACCGCCGAGCGCCTCGGCGACGGCGTGGAGGTGAAGCCGCTGGTGGTGATGGGCCCCACCGCCCAGACGATCCTCGAGGCCGTCGGCCACCTCGGCGCGTCGCACCTGGTGATCGGCTCGCACGGCCACGGCGGGCTCCACCACGTCCTCGTGGGTGGCGTGGCCGAGGAGGTCGTGCGCCACTCCCCCGTGCCGGTCGTCCTCGTGCCGGTCCGCCCCAAGGCCTGACGCCACGGCGGCTCCGCGCGGCCGCGGGTCAGGTTCTCTCGGGACCTTCCGCCCTGTCACGCCACGGGGAGTGGCGACAGGCTGCGCTTACAGACAGCCAGGAGCGGCGCCCGGGCCAACGGAGACCCGGCGTGACCGCCCCACGAGGAGCACTTCATGGATGTTCGAGAGGTCGAGGTCGGTGTCACCACCCGTGGCGAGGTCCCGGAGGCCGCCAAGGAGTACGCCTCCGAGAAGATCGGCCAGCTGGCGAGGCTCACCGACAAGCCCATCCTGTTCGCCCAGGTGAAGCTGACCCTCGAGGCCAACCCCTCCCGGCAGCGCCCGGCCCTCGCCGAGGCCACCCTCGACCTCAACGGCAGCCAGGTCCGCGCCCACGTCGCCGGTGACACCTTCGAGGAGGCCATCGACCTGCTCGAGGGCCGCCTCCGGCGCACCATCACCAAGGCCGCCGAGCGGGTCGACCGCGAGTCGGTGCGCCACGTGCCCGAGGGCCGGTCGCCGCACCGCCCCGAGCACCTCGACCGTCCCGTCGACGAGCGCGAGGTCGTGCGCCACAAGACCTTCGCCCTCGAGCCGATGCGCTGGGACGAGGCCGCCTTCGACCTCGACGTGCTGGGCCACGACTTCTACCTGTTCACCGAGCTCGATTCGGGAGTCGACTGCGTGGTCTGCCACGACGACTCGGGCGGCGTCGAGGTGCTGCCCGGCGACGACGCGGTGAGCACGGCGCTGCACGCCGACCCGATGGTGCCGGTCGGCCCGATGGCCGCCGTGCTGCGCCTCGACGAGGCCGAGGAGCGCCTCGACGTGGGCCACGAGCCGTTCGTGTTCTTCGTCGACGCCGACTCGGGCAGGGGCAACGTGGTCTACCGCCGCTTCGACGGTCACTACGGTCTGATCACACCGGGCTGATCCCACCCACGGCGGCCCACAGCGCAAGGAGCACACCATGGGCAGGATCGTGGTCGGTGTCGACGGCTCTGCGGGCTCGCGCGCCGCGCTGCGCTGGGCCCACGAGGAGGCCCGGCTCCGCGGCGCCACCCTCGAGGTGGTCGCGGTGTGGCAGTTCCCCGTGATGACCAGCCTCCCGGCGTTCGGGGCGATGCCCCCTCCCGACGACATGGGCGACGAGGCCGAGGCCACGTTGCTCGCCACCCTGTCGGAGGAGGGCATCGCCGCCACCGACGACGTGCCGGTCACCACCGTGGTGGCCGAGGGCGCGCCGTCGGCCGCGCTGATCGACCTGGCCGACGGGGCCGACCTGCTCGTGGTGGGCTCGCGCGGCCACGGCGGGTTCTCGGGGCTGGTGCTCGGCTCGGTGAGCCACCAGTGCGCGTCGCACAGCCCGTGCCCCGTGGTGGTCGTCCGTTCCTGACCGGTGACCCGCCCGCCCGCCCGTTGCGGCTAGAACCGGGCGGATGCGGGAGCTCGACCAGGGACTGACCACCGCCGAGGTCGCTCAGCGACGGGCCGAGGGCCGCACCAACGACGTCCCGGACCCCACGAGCCGCACGGTCGCCCAGATCGTCCGGGCCAACGTCTTCACCCCGTTCAACGCGCTCCTCGGGGTGCTGCTGATCGTGGTGTTCGCGATCGGCGAGTACCGCGACGCGCTGTTCGGCATCGTGCTGGTGGCCAACGCGCTGATCGGCATCATCCAGGAGATGCGGGCCAAGCGCTCGCTCGACCGCCTCGCCGTGCTCAACCAGCCGGTGTCGAAGGTGCGGCGCGACGGCGCCGACACCGAGGTCGCCTCCAACCAGCTCGTGGCCGACGACGTGGTGATCCTCACCCTCGGCGACCAGATCGCGGTCGACGGCGAGGTGCTCACCGCGGCCGGTCTCGAGGTCGACGAGTCGCTCCTCACCGGTGAGGCCGACCCGGTGGCCAAGCAGCCGGGCACCACGGTGATGTCGGGCAGCTTCGTGGTGGCCGGCTCGGGCAGCATCAGGGCCACTGCCGTCGGCACCGAGGCCTACGCCTTCAAGCTGTCGAGCGACGCCCGCCGCTTCTCATTGGTGAAGAGCGAGCTCCGCACCGGCATCGACCGCGTCATCAAGATGGTGAGCTGGCTCATGGTGCCCACCGCCATCCTGCTGGTGACGGCGCAGCTCGACAGCCACGACGGCGTGGTCGAGGCCCTGCAGGCGTCGGTGGCCGGGCTGGTGGCGATGGTGCCCGAGGGGCTGGTGCTGCTCACCAGCATCGCCTTCGCCGTGGGCGCCACCCGCCTGGCGTCGAAGAAGGTGCTCACCCAGGAGCTGGCGGCCATCGAGGGCCTCGCCCGCGTCGACGTCATCTGCCTCGACAAGACGGGCACCCTCACGGAGGGCTCGCTCACCCTCGGCAGCGTCGAGCACCTCGACGGCGCCGGCGACCCCTCTG
>CAMFLJ010000275.1 GCA_945957335.1 uncultured Actinomycetes bacterium
AGCTCGCCCACGACATGGTCGAGGTCGGCCCAGCCGGCACGGTCGAGTCCTGGACCTGGGTGTCCACGCCGACCAGCCAGCACCCGCTCGACCGGCCGTTCGCGTTCGCGTTCATCCGCCTCGACGGCGCCACCACGCCGCTGCTCTACGCGGTCGACGCCGGCTCCCCCGACGCCATGTCCGACGGCATGCGCGTGGCCCCGAAGTGGAAGGGCGAGCGGATCGGCCACATCACCGACATCGTCTCGTTCGTCCCCGGTGAGGAGGCGTCGGTCGACGGCGACGACCTCGGCCCCGCGTCCGAGCCCATCGAGCTCATGGACTACCTGGCCTCGATCACCTACCGGAACCCGGTGCCGCCCACGAGCGACCTCGTCGTCGAGGCCTCCCGCGAGCACCGCCTGGTGGGCTTCCTGTGCCCGCACTGCGGCAAGACCTACATCGGTGGCCGCGGCGTGTGCCCGATCGACTCGCTCGAGTTCAGCGCCGAGCACGTCATCGACCTGCCCCACACCGGCACGCTGACCAACTTCGTGGTCGTCACCCCGACGCCGTACCCGGGCCAGACCGAGACCGAGCCCTTCGGCCGGGTGTTCATCGCCCTCGACGGCTCCGACGCCACCCTCGGCTACCAGCCGATCATCGACATGTCGGTCGACGACATCAAGGTCGGCCTGCGGATGAAGGCCGTCTGGGCCCCCGCCGGCGAGGACTTCGAGGAGGGCGGGGCCATGGGCGGCCTCTACGGCGCCCTCATCGGCTGGACCCCGTCGGGTGAGCCCGACGTCGACGACCCCGACCTCGTGAACAGGATCTTCTGATGGCGCTCTCCGACGACATCGCCGTGGTGGGGTGGGCGCAGACCCCCATGGTGCGCAACACCGACCTCAGCGAGGTCCAGCTCCTGCTGCGCGTCATCACCGACGCCATCGAGCCGCTGGGCCTCACCCGGGCCGACATCGACTTCACCTGCCTCGGCTCCTGCGACTACATCACCGGCCAGGCCTTCTCCTTCGTGGGCAACCTCGACGCCATCGGGGCCTGGCCCCCGAAGCGCGACTCCCACGTCGAGATGGACGGTGCATGGGCGCTCTACGAGGCGTGGCTGCGCCTCCAGGAGGGCGACATCGACATCGCCGTGGTGACCGGCTCGGGCCGCTCCTCCACCGGTGACCCGTCGCTGATCTACCCGATGGAGATGGACCCCTACTACCTCGCCCCCATCGGCGCCGACCCCGTCACCTTCGCCGCCCTCCAGGCCCGTGCGGTCATCAAGGCCGGCATCGCCGACGAGCGGCGGATGGCCGAGGTGTCGGTGCGGTCGCGGGGCAAGGGCGACGTCGACGAGCTGCTGAAGGGCGACTACGTCCGCGAGCCGCTCCGCCGCCACGACCTGCCGCCGATCACCGACGGTGCCGCCGCCATGGTGCTCGCCCGCGGCGACCGCGCCCGCGAGCTGGTCGAGCGGCCGGCCTACATCACCGGCTTCGACCACCGCACCGAGTGCCACAACCCGGCGTTCCGGGCCCTCGACGACTCGCCCTCCACCCGCATCGCCGCCGAGGCGGCCGGGCTCGGCACGGCGCCCGTCGAGGTCGCGGAGCTGCAGGCCGCGTTCACCCACGAGGAGCTGCTGCTCCGCCAGGCCCTCGGCCTGGGTGACGACGTGAAGGTCAACCCCTCGGGCGGTGCGCTCAAGGAGAACCCGATCATGGCGACGGGCCTGGCCCGCATCGGCTACGCCGCCGACCACATCTTCGGTGGTGGCAACCGGGCCCTGGCGCACTCGACCAGCGGCCCCTGCCTGCAACAGAACCTGATCTGCATCCTGGAGGGCCGCTCGTGATCCCCGCAGCCGTCGTCGGGGTGGGCCAGACCCACCACAAGAGCAAGCGCCGTGACGTCTCGTTCGGTGGCCTCGTGCGCGAGGCCGTGTTCCGGGCGCTCGACGATGCCGAGATGACCATGGACGACATCGACGCCGTCGTCATCGGCAAGGCCCCCGACCTGTTCGAGGGCGTCATGAAGCCCGAGCTGTACCTGTCCGACGCGCTGGGCGCGGTGGGCAAGCCCATGTTCCGGGTGCACACCGCCGGCTCGGTGGGCGGCACCACCGGCATCGTGGCCGCCAGCCACGTGCAGACCGGCAAGCACAAGACCGTGCTGGCCGTCGCCTTCCAGAAGCAGTCCGAGGGCAACGCCCAGTTCGCGCTCGGCTCCGGCAAGGGCGCCTCGATCGGCGCGGGCGGCTCGTTCGCCCCGTTCATCCGCTCCTACATCCACCGCTCCGGCGCACCCGAGCACATCGGGTGGAAGGTGGCGGTGAAGGACCGGCAGAACGCCCTGAAGAACCCGTACGCCCACCTCAAGCTGCAGGACATCTCGATCGAGAAGGTCAAGGCCAGCCCGATGATGTGGGAGCCCATCCGCTTCCTCGAGTCGTGCCCCTCGTCCGACGGTGCGTGCGCGGTCGTCATCACCGACGAGGAGGGCGGCAAGGCCGCCGCCGCGGCCGGTCGTCCGCCGGCATGGATCCTCGGCACCTCGTCGCGGTCCGAACCGCCGGCCTTCCCGGGGCGTGACCCCGTGCGCCCCCAGGCGTGCCTCACGTGCGCCGAGGACGTGTACCAGCAGGCCGGCATCACCCGGCCCCGCGAGCAGGTCGACATGGCCGAGCTCTACGTGCCGTTCTCGTGGCACGAGCCCATGTGGCTCGAGGCCCACCACCTCGCCGAGGAGGGTGAGGGCTGGAAGCTCACCGACGCCGGCGAGACCGAGATCACCGGCTCCATGCCGATCAACTGCTCGGGCGGCGTGCTCTCGTCGAACCCGATCGGTGCGTCGGGCCTGCTGCGCTTCGCCGAGGCGGCGCTGCAGGTGCGGGGCATGGCCGGTGAGCACCAGGTCGAGAACTGCAAGACCGCGCTGGGCATGGCCTACGGCGCGAACTCGCAGTACTTCAGCATGTGGGTGGTGGCGAACAGCCTGCAGCCCTTCGGCTGATCCCACCACGCCAGGTCCGGTCCGGCCGGCGTCGCCCACCTCCGGGGGTGGGTGGCGCCGGCCGGTCCGCGTCCGGGCTCACTCCCCCGGTGGGGCGAGCTCCTGCCAGACCGAGCGGTCGAGGCTGATCCAGGTGGCCATGACGGCCTGCGACCACGGGCTCATCGACTGGGCCATGTACTCCGGCGAGGTGACCAGCGCCGGGTCGTCGAGCTCGTAGAGCGCGAGGTAGCGGCCCGGGTGCTCGGTGTCGCGGAAGCGCCGGGCCGAGCGGAAGCCAGGCGTGGCCAGCTTCTCGGGGATGTGCTCGGTGTCGTACCAGCGGTTGAGCTCGGCGTCGTCCTCGGGCCCCACCTCGACGACCACCATCAGCAGCCCGCTGCCCTCGTCACCCATCGCTCCCCCTCGGTCGTGCGGCCCGGCGAGCCTACGGCGGTCAGGCGTCGGCGGTGCGGGGCTCGATCCAGGCCGAGGCCAGCGGCTCGGCGTTCTCGCGCAGCCACGACAGGGCCTCGGCCACGTCGGCGGGCTCGGCCGACTTCGCCAGGTCGCGCTCGATGTCCTCGAGCGCGGCCTGCAGGCAGTAGAGCCGGCTCTGGAGGTCCTCGAGCGCGTCACGGGAGACGATGACGTCGTCGTCGCCGAGCCCGTACGACGACGCCAGCTTGCGGGCCAGGTAGGCCTGCTGGCGGCAGCCGTCCCGGCAGAACCGCCGGGGTCGGCCCGGCCCGGGGGCGACGTCGAACTCGCGGCCGCACCAGTCGCACCGGCGGCGGTCGTCGCGCTCCCCCGGCTTCCTCCGCGCCATCGACCGTGGTTCCGTCACGTGACGAAACTAGGGCGACCCTGACGCGGATCGGCGGACCGACCCGGTACGACGGGTCGGTCCGCGCTCGCGGCGCAGGCGGTCGCTCAGCCGGTGAAGCTCGGGGTGACCGACACCGCCTCGACCGCCACCGGGATGGTGCTCGAGGTGGTCGTGGTGGTCGGCCCCGACGGCTGCGGTGCGGGCAGCGGGAACGCGGCCTCGGCCAGGCCCCAGACACCCTGGTAGGTGGCGAAGGTGTCGGCGAAGCCACCGCTGTAGGGCGACGCCAGCGCGCCGGCCTCGGCACCCGAGGCGATGATCCACGACTGCAGCGACGACAGCGGCGAGCCGCCCCCCACGGTCCACGGCGACGCCGTCGGGCTCTGTCCCGCGGCGACGATCGCCTGGATCACGACGGCGGTGGAGTTGGGGTCGGCGGTGTCGCCCGGACGCTGGCCGAACCCGGCCACGGCGGCACCGGCCGTGGTGTCCTGCACCGTGCCCAGCCAGGTCAGCGCCGCCGGCACGGCCGCGGTCGAGCGAACGGCCTCGAGGGCCTGGATGGCGAAGGCGGTGCTGTTGGAGTCGGCGCTGGTGAAGTTCAGCGAGGTGGACTCCTCGCAGGCCTCGAGGCCTCCGCCGGACGGCGCCCGGTAGCCCTCCCAGCCGCCGGCGGCCGAGACTGGTGCCGCGCACTGCTGGTCGACCAACCAGGTGACCGCGGCGGCCGGCACCGGGGCGCCGGCCGCGGTGAGGGCGAGCAGGGCGAGCGACTGGTTCGTCACCGGCGTGTAGTCGTCGACGACGCCGTAGAGGCCGGGCTCGGCCACGCCGTAGCGGGTCCCGAGGTCGGCGACGAGGTCGTGGCCCCCGAAGGCTCGGGGGTCGCCGCCGGTCGCGTCGACCAGGAGGATGAGCCACGAGATGCGCCCGGCCGGATCGGAGGTGCCTTCGGCGATGTAGCCGTCGACGTCGGCGGCCAGGTGGTCGAGCGCCCGCTGGAGGGCGGCCGGCTGGTTGCCGGTGGTGGCGAGGGAGAGCGCCACGTTGGCGGTCCAGGTGAGCGACGGCAGGCCGGAGTAGGGCGAGTCGACCGAGCCGTCGGTGCCCACCAGGCCGGCCAGCCAGGTGGACGCCGCCTCGGCCTGGGGGCTGGCGGCGGTGGCGCTCGACGCGCCGACGACGGGCGCGAGCAGCAGCGCCACGAGGGTCACGCCTCCCGCGAGGAAGGCCCGGCGACGTCGGGGCCTGGGGCCGGAGGCAGGGATGGGGTGGAGCGGGGTGGGCACGACGATTCCTCGATCGATCGGGCCGCCGACCCCGGGGC
>CAMFLJ010000276.1 GCA_945957335.1 uncultured Actinomycetes bacterium
GGGCGACCCCGGGCGATCCGGCCACCGCGAGCGGCACCACCGCGGCCACCGATGCGACCGGTTCGTCCACCACCACCGTCGTGCCCGGGCTCGGCACCGTCACCGGCCCGGCCACCGACCCGCTCGCCGGGCTGCTGGCGCCGCTGCCGCTGGTGGGCACCACCACCACGACCACCGCGCCCGGGGCGACCACCACGACGAGCACCCTGCTCCCCGGCCTCCCCCCGCTGCCGGTGCCGTTGCCACCGCTGCCGACGATCCCCCTCCTCCCCGGGCTCGGCGGCTGACGGTGGCCGACCGACGCCGACGGCTGGGCATCCGCGGCCGGGTGGTGGCCTCCTTCCTCGTGCTGCTCGTGGTGGCCGAGGGCGTCTCGCTGCTGGTGCTGCACCAGGTCGGCACGGCGCGCATCCACGAGCAGGCCGACCGCGACCTCGACCAGGCCGCCGCCGACCTGCGCGACCGCCTCGACGCCCTGCCGGTGCCCGTGGGCAGCCCCGGCGGCCCGAGCGTGGCCGAGGTGCTCGAGCAGGAGCTGGCCGCCCGCCCCGCCCGCGACGACCAGGCCTACCTCGCGATCGTCGACGGCCGCCCTGCCGTCGCCACGACGGGCGCGCCGGTCGCGCTGGCCGGGCTCGACCTCGTGGGGGTGTGGGCCGGGCTCGACGCCACCGCGTCGGGCACGGCCTCGACCGACGCCGGCACCATGCGGTGGCTCGCGGTGCCGGTGCTCGCCGACGGCCGCCCGGTGGGCGCGCTGGTGGCCACCGAGTTCCTGGGACGCGCCGAGGACGACCTCTCGGCCACCGTCACCACCGTCGCCGTCGTGACGCTGCTCGTGCTCGCCGGTGCGTCGCTCCTGGCGTGGGGGGCCGCCGGACGGGCATTGGCCCCGCTGCACCGCCTGGCCGGCACCGCCCGCTCCATCGAGGACGGCAGCGACCTGAGCCGCCGCATCGACGTCGACCGGTCCGACGAGGTCGGCGACCTGGCGTCGTCGCTGAACGGCATGCTCGACCGCCTGGAGGGGGCGTTCGCGTCGCAGCAGCGCTTCCTCGACGACGCCGGCCACGAGCTGCGCACGCCGATCACCATCGTGCGGGGCCACCTCGAGCTGCTCGACGACGATCCCGAGCAGCGGGCCGAGGACGTGGCCCTCGTGCTCGACGAGCTCGACCGCATGGACCGCCTGGTGCGCGACCTGCGCCTCATCGCCCGCTCCGGACGACCCGACTTCCTCGACCGGGCCGACGTCGACCTCGCCGCGCTCGTCGAGGGCATCGGCCGCCGGGCCGAGGTGCTCGGCCGCCGCTCGTGGCGGGTCGTCGCACCCCGGCCGGTGACGGTGCACGTCGACGGTCAGCGCCTGACCGAGGCGGTGCTCAACCTGGCCGACAACGCGGTCGACGCCACCGGCGACGACGAGCCGGTCGAGATCGGCGGCCGCCTCGACGGCGACGACGTCGTGCTCTGGGTCCGCGACGAGGGCGACGGGCTCCGGCCCGACGAGCTGGACCACCTCTTCGACCGCACGCCCCGACCCGGGCCCCGCCGCCCGGGCAGCACCGGGCTCGGGCTGCCGATCGTGGCCGCCATCGCCGAGGCCCACGGCGGCTCGGTGGCGGTCGCCTCGCCGCCCGGTTCGGGGGCCACGTTCACGGTGCGGGTGCCTCGGGGCGGGAGCGGGGCGTGAACCGGGTGCTGGTGGTCGACGACGAGGTCGGGATCACGTCGTTCGTCGAGAAGGGCCTGCGCCGCCACGGGTTCACGACGGTGGCCGTCCACGACGGCGAGGCCGCCGCCGCCCTGGCCCGCGACGCCGACTTCGACGTCGTCGTGCTCGACCTCGGGCTGCCCCGGCTCGACGGCTTCGAGGTCATCCGTCGCGTCCGGGAGCGCGGCGAGCGCCTGCCGATCGTCGTGCTCACCGCCCAGGACGACCTCGACGCCACCGTGCGGGGCTTCGAGGTGGGGGCCGACGACTACCTCACCAAGCCGTTCCGCTTCGACGAGCTCCTGGCCCGGGTGCGGGCCCGCCTGCGCGACCCGGGGGTGCCGACGGCCACGACGATCGAGGCCGGTGGCGTCGTGCTCGACCTGCGGGCCCGCACCGCGTGCGTCGAGGGGCGCGACGTGGCGCTCTCGGCGCGGGAGTTCGCCCTGGCCGAGGTGCTGATGGCCAACGCCGGCCACGTGCTCGGCCGCGAGCAGCTGCTCAGCCGGGTGTGGGGCTACGACTTCGACGGCGGCTCGAACGTGGTCGAGGTCTACGTGCGCTACCTGCGCCGCAAGCTCGGCCCCGACGCCATCGAGACGGTCAGGGGCGCGGGCTACCGCTTCCGGCGCTGAGACGCCGCGTCAGGCCCGGACGCGCCGGTGCCCAGCCGAGGCCGGGCACCAGGGAGAGCGGAAGTTGGTCGGCTCAGTAGTTGAGGCGGCCGTAGCCCGTGGGGGCCTTCCACCAGCCGTCGAGCGGGGTGATGTTCACGCCGCCGCCGGAGCCGAAGGCGTGGATCAGCTGGTTGCCACCCATGTAGATGGCCACGTGCTCGGAGCCGCCGGCACCCCAGAAGACGAGGTCGCCGGGCTGGAGCTGGTCACGCGAGATGCGGGTGGTCATGGCGTACTGGGCGCCGCTGTAGTGCGGCAGGCCCGGGACACCGGCCTGGGCGTAGGCCCACGCCACGAGGCCGGAGCAGTCGAAGTCGGTCGGGCCGGCCGCGCCCCACACGTAGTCACCGACGCCGATGCGAGTGCGGGCGGCAGCGATCGCACCCTGGGCCCCGTGGCCGACGGGCGGCGGGTTGGGGTTGGACGGGATGACGACCTTGTTGCTCCCCTTCGAGGGGGTGGCGCCGACGGTGCCGGTGTTGTTGGTCGTGCCGGTGTTGGTGGTGGCCTGACGCTGGGCGGCGGCAGCCTTGGCGGCCGCGTCGGCCTCGGCCTGGCGGCGGGCCTGCTCGGCCTGGACGAGGGTCTGCAGCTCGCCCTGCACCTTGGCGTTCACCGAGGCCTGGTCGGAGACGGCCTTGTCGGCGGCCGACTTCAGCGCGGCCATCTCGGCGGCCTTGGCGTCGACGACGGCCTGGGCCGACTCGAGGCGGGCCTTGTCGTCGGCGGCCTTCTGCTGGGCGCCGGCGAGCTCGTCGACGACGTCGCGCATGTCGCCGGTGCGGGTCTCGAGGTAGGACTTCTTCTGCAGCCCGGCGTTGGCGTCGCTGGTGAGCAGCGCATCGAGCTCGGGGCTGTCGTTGCCGTTCTGGTAGGCCTCGACGGCCACTCGGCGCACGGCCTCGCGCTTGGCGTCGAGCTCGGAGTTGGTCTGGTCGAGCAGGCGCTGGGCCTCGGTGACCTGCGCCTCGGCCTGGGCCTGCTCGTAGGCGACCTTCTCGGCCTGGGCCGAGACGTCCATCTGGCGCGCCTTCAGCGCCTCCAGCTGATCGGCCACCTGCCGGGCCTCCGCCTGCTTGTCGCCGACCTGGTCGGCTCCGGCGGACGGCACCAGGGCGGTGGCACCGAGGACCAGCCCGGCAGCGACGAGCATCGCCGTCGCGCCTCGGCGGGTCGTGCCGCGCACTCGTCGTACTGAGAACATGTTGCGGAATCTTTACAGACCGGTGTCCCCTCCGCAATCACCCCCCGGGATGCCGCTCCGGAGAGGGATCGAGCGCGCCGGCCGCCACGAGGGCATCGACATCGGATCGAGACATCCCCAACAGCTCCTCGCAGAGCTGCTCGGAGTGCTCCGAGACGGCGGGAGCAGGCCCGCAACGGGGGGTGCCCATGCGTGTTCCCTGGAACGCCGGGCCCTCCAGGATCAGCGGGCCCGAGCCCGGCTGGTCGATCGCCACGGGGTAGCCGCGGCTCACGAACACGGGGTGCGAGGCCTGGATCCGCGGGTGGGCGGCGAGGCCGGCGGCCACCCCGGCGGCCTGCAGGCGCTCCTCGAGCACCTCGAGGTCGAGGTCGCGCAGCCACGCCGCCACGGCGGCCTCGACGGCGGCAGCGTCGGCGAGTCGTCCGGCCTCGGTGCGCCAGCCGTCTCGGTCGGGCACCGCTCCCCCGGCCAGCTCGACCAGCCCCACCCAACCGGCGTCGTCGGTGACGCACACCGAGAGCCACGACTCGGCGCCGTCGGCGTCGTCGGCGCCACGGAACAGGCCCCAGGGAGCGTGCTCCGCACTGGTGTTGCCGAGGGGCAGAGCCGCGCCCGCCTCCAGGCTCTCGGCCATGAGCAGGTCACCGAGCAGGAACTGCACGGCCTCGAACTGGGCGAGGTCGACGCGGCAGCCCTCACCCGTGCGGGCGGCGCGGCGCACCCCGGCCAGCGCGGCGAGCGCCACGAGCCGCCCGGCGAGGTGGTCCGGGTGGATCGTCATGACCCCGCGGGGGGCGTCGGGCCCGTGGGCCCAGAGCCACGTGAGCCCACCGACGGCGCGGGCGCTGGGGCCGTAGCCCTTGCGCGCCGCCCAGGGGCCGCGGTTGCCGTAGAGCTGCGTGCCAACCAGGACGAGCCGCGGGTTGGCCGCGTGGAGCACGTCCCACCCGAAGCCGAGCCGGTCGATGACGCCGGTGGCGTTGTTCTCCACGACGATGTCGATCGACGGGAGCATCCGGCGCACGAGGTCGCGACCGGCGTCGGTGCCGAGGTCCGCGCCGAGGCTCAGCTTGTTGCGGGCCGGCGTCGAGAACGCCGGGTTCATCTCGCCGCCCATCACCATCCGCTGGAAGTCGGGGTGGCTGCGGCTCTCGACCTTGATCACCTCGGCGCCCCACTCGCCGAGCACGCGGGCGGCCTCCGGCGCGGCGATGCCGCTGCCGATCTCGAGGACGCGCAGGCCGGCGAGGGGGAGGCCCTCGTCGGCGGGTGCCGGCGCCGGCGCGGGGCGGGCGGGCCAGCTCGGGGCGCCGCCCTCGCGGACCGGGCCCCGGAACGGCAGGCGGGCACCGTCGAGCCCGAACAGCGGCGCCGCCACCGCGGCGGTGCCCCCGCCGACGGCCATCTCGGCGAAGGTCGCCCGGCCGACGCAGTGCTCGTTGGTCAGCACCTCGGCGGGTGTGAGCCTGTCTCTTATACACATCTCCGAGCCCACGAGACTAAGGCGAATC
>CAMFLJ010000277.1 GCA_945957335.1 uncultured Actinomycetes bacterium
CGCTCGACCACGCCCGGGTAGCGGGCGAAGCGGCGGGCCTGCTCGGCCCCCGAGCGCAGGTGGGCGCCGGCGGCGGCGGGCAGCCAGCCGTCGAGCTCGTCGAGGCTGCGCCGGGCCCGGACCGCGGCGAGGGCGGTGGCGAGGGGGCGCTGGGCGGGGGCCGCGTAGTGGGCGTTGGTGGTGGCGACGGGGTCGACGCCGAGGCGCAGGGCGAGCTGGGCCAGGGCGTCGTTACGGGCCGAGTCGAGCGGGTGGCCGTGGTCCCACAGCTCGACGGCGACGTGCTCGCGCCCGAAGGCCTCGACCAGGCGGTGCAGCTCGGTGGTGGCGGCGTGGGGGCCGCGGGCCTCGAGGGCGGCGGCCACCGCGCCCTTGCGACAGCCGGTGAGCACCACCCAGTGGCCGCGGTCGGCGGCCGGGGCGGCGGCGCCCCCGATGGCGGCGAGGTCGGCGAGGGTGGCCCGGGGGGCGCCCTTCTCGCCCCGGAGCTGGGCCTCGCTCACCGCCCGGGCGAGCAGGGCGTAGCCGCGGGGGTCGCGGGCGACGACCACGAGGTGGCTCTCGCCGGTGCCCACGCCCGGGTCGGGGTCACCCACCGGCACGGCGGTGCGCCCGAGGGTGAGCTCGGTGCCGAAGATGGTGGGCAGGCCGATCTCGCGGGCGGCCTCGGCGAAGCGCACGACGCCGTAGAACCCGTCGTGGTCGGTGAGGGCGAGGGCCTCGAGGCCCAGCCGGGCGGCCTCCTCGGCCAGCGCCTCGGGTGAGCAGGCGCCGTCGAGGAAGCTGAAGTTGGAGTGGCAGTGCAGCTCGGCGTAGGGCACCGAGCCGCGGTGGCGCAGGAGGCCGGGAGCCTCGTAGGCCTGGCGCTTGCGCGACCACGCCGGGCTGTCGCCACCGTCGCCCGGGAACCCGAAGGGGTCTCCGCGACCGGGGGTCGGGGAGCGGTCGGTGAGCGCCCGGTTCAGCTCCGGCCAGGTGACCGGTGGGTTCATCCACCCCATGGGCCGAGTGTACGAACACCTGTTCGATCACTCAACCGCGATGGGCCACGGGCCCGGAAGGCCGCTCCGCCCTAGGCGACGACCCGGCAGCCCAGCAGGGCGTTGCCGCCCGCGCCGGCGTTGATCCCGTAGGCGCACACCGTGGCACCGCTCGGCACCGCACCCGACGAGGTGGCGGCGAAGCCGTGGGCGGGCCCCCACCCCGGCAGCACCGAGCCGACGTCGGAGCGGGTGAGGTCGGCGGTGGTGGCGAGGAAGGTGGGTGCCTGGCCCGGGACGGTCATGTAGACGTGCACGGCGATCGGTGCGGCCGTGTCCCAGTCGAGGGCCCACCCGGCCACCGTGATCGTGCCGTTGCCGTTGCGGACGGCCAGGTCGAGCGACCCCACCGGGCTGCCCGTCGGCACCGTCACCGAGCGGCACCCGATGGTGGAGTTGGCCCCACCGCCGACGTTGATCCCGTACGCGCACACGGTGTGCGAGCCGGGCGGGACGGTGACCGCGCCGTTGAACGCGTGGTTGCCGCCGTAGGGCCCGAAGAACGAGGCGATGTCGCCGCGGTACCCGCTGGCGGTGAAGGCCGCCCCGATCGAGTCGACGTAGACGTGGACGGCGATCGGGTCGGCGGTGTCGGGGTCGATCGCCCAGCCACCCACGACCACCTTGCCCGGTGCGGCGTAGGCCACGTCGAGGCTGCCGATCGGCGGGCCGGTGGGCACCGTCACCGTGCGGCAGCCCAGGCCCGCGTTGGCACCCAGGGTGCCCACGGCGTTGATGGCGTAGACGCACACGGCGTGGGTGCCGCCGGTGACGGGGATCGAGGTGAAGAAGCCGTGGAGGTCGCCGTAGCCGAAGGCGGCGTCGACGTCGGGGCGCGAGCCGTCGGCCGTGATGGCGCTGCCCACGCCGTCGACGTAGACGTGCACCGCGATGGGCGCCGAGGTCTCCGGGTCGATCGCCCAGCCCGCCACGACCACGGCGCCGGGCGCGGGCCCGGCCAAGTCGAGCGAGCCGAAGGGCACGGTGCCCGCGATCGCCTTGGGTGCGGCGCTCACCGCGGTGCCCGCGCCGCCGTTGCCGAACTGGTCCTTGGCGACGACGCGGAACGAGTACGACGCACCGTTCGTCAGGCCGTTGATGCGGCACGTCAGCCCCGAGGTGGTGCACGAGGCGCCACCGGGCGAGGCGGTGACGGTGTAGGAGGTGACGGCCAGGTCGGAGCCGAGGTAGCCCGGCGGCTGCCACGACAGGGTCACCGCCCCGAACGAGGGCGCGGCCGCCAGGGCCCTGACGTCGCCGGGCAGCTGGAGGATCGCCGAGTCGAGCTGCACCTCGGGCAGCCCGAACACCCCGGTCGAGACGGTGGTGCCGGTGGCCCGCAGGCGGTCTACGACGGTGTCGACCGACGCCGACGGGTTGGCCTGGCGCATCACCGCGATCGAGCCGACCACCACCGGGGTGGCCATCGACGTGCCCGACATGACGCCGTAGGACGAGCCGGTGATCGACGAGGTCATGGCCGAACCGGGGGCGAGCAGCGTCGTGAAGGTGCTGATGTTGCTGAACCCGGCCACCGAGCCGGCGCCGTTGGTGGCGGCCACGCTCACCGCCGAGGTGATGCAGGCCGGCGACGAGATGCTGGTGCGCGAGCCGTTGTTGCCGGCGGCCACCACGGGCACGACGCCGTGCGAGCGGAGCGCGGCGAACACGGTCGAGACCGTCGGGCTCGCCGCGTTGCACGTGGCGTTGTAGAGGCCACCACCGAGGCTCATGTTGACCGCGTCGAGCGTGGCGGTGAGCGGGTCGCCCGCCTGGCGGAGGCCGTCGAGCCAGGTGAGGGCGTCGACGATGTCGCTGTCGAACGCCACCAGGCACGGGGGCGGTCCACCGCACACACCGGACGTGGTGCCCTTGCTGAAGATCTTGACGGCGATGAGCGAGGCACCCGGCGCGGTGCCCGTGAGGGTGGAGGAACCGGTGAGCTGGGTGCCCACGGCCAACCCCGACACGTGGGTGCCGTGGTCGCAGCCGGGGATGCCCGAGCAGGGGGTGGCGGTGCCGGCGCCGTGGGCTTCGGTGGCCCCGCCCGGGCAGAGGCTCTCGACCCCGACCGAGTTCGACGAGAAGCACGCCTGGCCGATGACCCGGCCGCCGAGGAACGGGTGGTCGACCTGCACGCCGGCGTCGAGCACCGCGACGGTGCGGCCCGTGCCGTCGTAGCCCGCGACCCGCGGCGCGGCGACGCCGATGGCGGTGGGCCACGAGTCGTCGGCCACCCGGTTGACCTTGTCCTCGACGACCTGGGTGACGCCGGGGACGGACCGCAGGGCATCGAGGCCGGCGGCGTCGACGGTGGCCACGACCTGCTTGGCGGCGCCGGCGCTCACGTCGCTGATCGAGTCGGGCGCCGCGGTGGCGACGTCGCCGGCCACCTGCTCACCGGCGACGGTGGTGACGGCCACGACTCGCACCTCGCCCTTGGCCGCCTTGGCCTCGAGCCCCGGTGCGACCGGGGCCGGTGCCGCGGAGGGAGCGGGGGCGGGCGCCGCGGCGGCGGGCGCGGCCACCGAGGCCACACCGACGAGGGAGAGGCCCGCCAGCATCGCGATCACCGCCAGCGCCCCGACCATGGCCCGCGGACGACGCAGCATCGGGGCCGGGGGCTTCACCACGCCAGCCTACCGACGCGCCCGTCGCGCTCTCGGTCGCTCCCCGGCCGCAGCACGCGCGACCATCGGGGCATGTCGGGTGCAGGCACGCTCCGGGTCGCCGTCGTCGGCGACACCCACCTCCGCGGCGGGCTCGACCGGCTCCCGCCGGCGGTGGTCGAGCGGATCGAGGCGTCCGACGTGGTGCTCCACACCGGCGACGTGCTCGATGGCGACACCCTCGACGCCTTCGCCGCCCTCGTGGGCGACCGCCCGTTCCACGCGGTGCTCGGCAACAACGACCACGAGCTGGTCCGCCGGCTGCCCGACCGCCTCGAGCTCGAGCTCGCCGGCGTCCGGGTGGCGATGGTGCACGACTCGGGGCTGAGCGCCGGCCGGGCCGGGCGGATGCGGCGCTGGTTCCCCACCGCCGACGTGGTCGTGTCCGGCCACAGCCACGAGCCGTGGGCGGTCGAGGGCCTCGACGGCCAGCTGCTGTTCAACCCCGGCTCGGCCGTGCAGCGGCGCCGCCAGCCCCACCGCACCATGGGCGCGCTCGAGCTGGCGGCCGGGCGGGTGACGGCCGCGGAGATCGTCGTCGTCGACGACTGAGCCTCAGACCTCGACCGGGTGCAGGGCGTCGAAGAACGCCCGGCTGTGATCGACCATGTGCTCGGCCTGGAACTGCCAGTGCTCGCCGCTGTGGAGGTCGGTCACCGTGAGCGTGTGGTAGTCGACCATGTTGCGGACCTCGAGGGTCACGTCGGCCCGGTCGAGGGCGAAGATCGCCTCGCCGGCGCCGGTGTGGAGGCCGTGGTGCAGGTGCCAGCCGTAGAGGCGCGTCTCCGACACGGCGAGGAGCGACTCGAAGGTCAGCGTGTTCTCGGTGGCCGAGCCGTCGACGTGGCCGCCGGCGTGCTTCTCGGCGATCTTGGCCGCGGCGAGCTCGCCGGCCACGCCGAGGACGGCGCCGCCGAGGCCGCCACCGGCCAGGTGGCCGATCGCCTCTCCACCCACGAAGCCGCCCGCCATGGCGCCTCGGGCGCCCTTCGGCTGGAACGCCGCGGCGGCGATGATCGTGTCGGTGTCGCCGACGGCCGCCTGGGCCCGGGCGACGAGGCTCTTCTCGCTCATGGTCTCCCTCGAGGGGTGCGTGCCGTGTCCCTGCCGCACGGCGGTCCCGGAGTCATCGGCGCGATCGTGAGCCGACTTCAGTCCCGACCCGGGCGCCGACCGGATCGGCCTCGTCAGTCGTAGAGGCCCTCGACCGCCCACCGGCCGCCCTCGACGTGGACGAGCACTGCCCGGCCGTCGGCCAGCTGCAGCTGGAGGCGGGCCCGGCGACGGTGGCCCTCCCGGTCCCACCAGCGCTCGTCGACCGGCCACGGCCCGGCCCACGCCACCACCTCTGTCTCTTATACACATCTCCGAGCCCACGAGACT
>CAMFLJ010000278.1 GCA_945957335.1 uncultured Actinomycetes bacterium
GGGCACCTACCTGCTGGCGGTCGAGGCGCACCCGCACCTCGTCGCCACCGCCGGCTCCTACGTGGTCCTCACCTCGGAGGCCGGCTTCGAGGGGAAGGCCCGGCTGCCCGTCTACGCCGCGGTGAAGGCCGCCCAGCGCGGCGTCGCCCGGGCGCTGGCGCGCGAGTGGGGCCCGGAGGGCGTGCGGGTGAACTGCCTGGCGCCGCTCGCCGCCACGCCCGCCATGGAGCAGGCCTTCGCCCACGACCCCGCCATGGCCGGACGGGTCCTCGGCCGCAACCCGCTCGGCCGCCTCGGCGACGCCGTCGACGACATCGGCCCGGTCGTGCGGTTCCTGCTGTCCGACGACTCGCGCTACGTCAACGGGCTCACCGTCATGGCCGACGGCGCCAGCTGCCCGATCACCTGAGAGGCACCCCGTGAGCATCAACTTCGACGACCTCGAGAGCCGACCGGGCTTCTTCGCCACGACCAAGCCGAAGCAGGTGACCTTCCTGCCCGACCCCGACCGGCGGCCGCGGCACTTCACCTTCATCTCGGTCGACGACCACCTCGTCGAGCCGCCCGACATGTTCGAGGGCCGGGTGCCCGCCCGCTTCGCCGACCTGGCGCCGCGCGTCGAGGTCGACGACACCGGCATGGAGTACTGGCTCTACGACGGCGAGCGGCAGTACAAGGTCGGGCTCAACGCCGTGGTCGGCCGGCCCCGGAGCGAGCTGAGCTTCGAGCCCACCCGCTTCGACGAGATGCGGCGGGGCGCGTGGGACATCCACGCCCGCGTCCGCGACATGGACCTCAACGGCGTCTACGCCTCGCTCAACTTCCCGTCGTCGCTGGCGGGCTTCGCCGGTCAGCGGTTCCAGCTCGGCGTCTCCGATCCCGACCTCGCGCTCGCCGTGGTGCGCTCCGCCAACGACTGGCACCTGGAAGCGTGGGCGGGGGCCTACCCCGAGCGCATCATCCCGGTGCAGCTGCCGTGGCTGCTCGACCCGGTCGTGGCCGCCGCCGAGGTGCGGGCCAACGCCGAGCGTGGCTTCCGGGCCATCACCTTCCCCGAGCTGCCCGAGCGGCTGGGCCTGCCGTCGCTGCACACCGGCCACTGGGACCCGCTGATGGAGGCGTGCGCCGAGACCGGCACGGTGGTGTGCCTGCACGTCGGCTCGTCGTCGAGCGCCCCGATGACGTCGTCCGACGCGCCCTCCGACACCATCGGCGTGCTGTTCTTCGGGTGGGCGATGTTCGCCGCCGTCGACTGGCTCTACTCGAAGCTGCCCGTGCGCTTCCCGGACCTCAAGGTGTGCCTCTCCGAGGGCGGCATCGGGTGGGTGCCCGCCCTCATGGACCGCCTCGACCACGTCGGGCGCTACCAGGAGATGTACGGCACCTGGGTCGACATCGACCTCACGCCCCGCGAGGTGCTGGCCCGCAACTTCTGGTTCTGCACGATCGACGACCCCTCGGGGCTCGAGCTGCGCCACCGCATCGGGATCGACCACGTCATGCTCGAGGCCGACTACCCGCACCAGGACGGCACGTGGCCCGACACCCAGGAGGTGCTCCACGAACAGATCGGGCACTTCCCGGCCGACGACGTCCGCAAGATCACCTGGGAGAACGCGTCGAAGCTCTTCCGCTTCCCGGTGCCCGAGGCCGTCCAGCTCGATCCGGAGGCGTTCTGATGGACCTCGACGACGTCCGCTTCCGCATCGCCGCCGGGCGCCGCATCCTGTACCGCGAGGGCTGCGACTCGAACGTGGGCGGCCACGTCAGCGCCCGGGCCGACGAGGGCGACGGCTTCTGGGTGACGGGCTTCGAGTACCTCGACCAGACCATGCCCGCCAACGTGGCCAAGCTCGACTTCGACCTGCAGCCCCTGGTGGGTGCCCACGAGCTCTCGCCCGCGGTGAACTTCCACTCGCTGATCTACCAGCGTCGGCCCGACGTGAACGCGATCGTGCACGTGCACTCGCACCACGTCTCGGTCCTGTCGTCGATCGAGGGCCAGACCGTGGGGATGTACAACGTCGTCGCCGTGCTGTTCCACGACGAGCAGGCCACCTACCTCGACGACGGCGTGAAGGCCCACACCGACGTGGTCGACGCGCTCGGCCCCGACAAGCACGTCGTGATCATGAAGAACCACGGGGCGATCGTGGCGTCGGACTCCGTCGAGAACGCGGTGATCGAGGCGATCACGCTCGAGGCCGCCGCCCGCTACCACCTCGAGTGCGTGGCGGCCGGCGGCACCGAGATCCTCGAGGCCGAGGTGCTCGGCGGCAAGGCCATGTACCGGAAGCACTACCTGCCCCAGATGTGGCGGGCGAACCTGGCCCGGCTCCGCCGCAGCGACCCCGACCTCTTCGAGGCCCTCACTCCCTGATCTCGTCCTGGCATGCGTTCTGCACCCCCAGAGGTGCAGGACGCATGCCGGGAGCGGGGCCCGCTCGGTCAGGCGAGGCCGGGTCGCTCAGGCGAGGATGGCGTCGAGGGCGGCGCGCTCGTCGGCGGTGGGCGCCCAGGTGCCGGCGGCCACGTTGGCCCGCAGCTGGTCCGGCGAGGTGGCCCCGGCGATGACCGAGCCCACCGTGGGCCGCGAGGCGAGGCCACCGATGGCGACCTCGAGCAGCGACACGCCGTGCTCGGCCCCGAAGGCCTCGAGTGCCTCGACCTTGTCGAAGTTGGCATCGGAGAGGAGGTGCACCATGCCCCACGCCGCGATGCGCCCGCCCTCGGGGGCGTCCTGGCCGCGGCGGTACTTGCCGGTGAGCAGGCCGCTGGCGAGCGGGAAGTAGGGGAGCAGCCCCACGCCGAAGCGCTCGCAGGCCGGGATGAGCTCCTTCTCGGCGTCGCGCTCGATCAGGTTGTAGTGGTTCTGGGCGCTGACGAACCGCTCGAAGCCACCGGTCTCGGCGGTCCACGCCGCGTCGGCCACCTGCCAGCCTGCGTAGTTCGAGTGGCCGATGTAGCGCACGAGGCCCTCGTGCACGAGGTCGCTGAGCGCACCGAGGGTCTCCTCGATGGGCGTGAGCGGGTCCGGGTAGTGCATCTGGTAGAGGTCGATCCAGTCGGTGCCGAGGCGGCGCAGCGACCGCTCGACCGCCTTGCGGATGTAGCGACGGGAGCCGCGGGCGCCCCAGTCGGGGCCGTTGGCGCCGCGCAGGTCGGTGGCGAACTTGGTGGCGATCACCACGTCGTCGCGCCGGTCGCCGAGGGCCTTGGCCAGCATGACCTCGGACTCGCCGTAGGAGTCGGCGGTGTCGAACAGGGTGACGCCCTCGTCGAGGGCGGCGTGCACGACCGCGTCGGTGGCGTCCTGGTCGATCCGCATGCCGAAGTTGTTGCAGCCGAGGCCGACGACCGACACGACCAGTCCGGAGCCGCCCAGGCGGCGGTAGCTCATCTCGCTCATCGGGACATCATGCCCGCGCTGGTGTCGGGCCGCGCCCGGAGCCGCGGACCGGCCCGCGGCACGCCGATACCCTGCCCCAACCTTGTCCACGCACCCCTTCGACGCCCACCCCCCGCTCCTGCGGGGACGCACTGCCCACCTCGACCGCCTGGTGCGGGCGTCGCGCGAGCTGGCCGGGGGCACGGGCGGCGCGGTGGTCGTGGTGGGGCCCGAGGGGAGCGGCCGGACGGCCCTACTCGACGAGCTGGCCGCGTCGACTCCTCCTGCGGTCCGCGTGGTGCGCGTCCACGGCGCCCCAGCCGAGCGCACGTGGGGCTTCGCTCTCGTGGCCGACCTCGCACATCGCCTCCGCCGAGCCCGACCGTCGCTTCCGGGCGCGCTGCAGGGGGTGCTGGACGCAGTCAGCGCCGCGGCTCCCGTGGCGGGCCCGGGGCCCGTCGCCGCCGCTCTGACGGCGCTGCTCTCCGAGGCGGCCGCCGAGACGCCACTCGCCCTCCTCGTCGACGACGCCGACCGGCTCGACCTCGACTCGCTCGCGGTGCTGGGCACCGCCGCCCGCCGTCTGGAGGCCGAGCCGGTGCTCATCGTGGTCGTCGTGGCAGGAGCGGGGCACGACGAGCTGGGCGGCCTGCAGGTGGAGCACCTCGAGCCGCTCGGCCGCGACGACGCCGCGGAGGTCGTGGCCACGACGGCCGGGCTGCCGGTCGCCCGGCCCGTGCTCGAGGCGATCTTGGAGCTGGGGGAGGGGCGGCCGGGTGTCCTCGTCGAGCTGACCCGTGCGCTGTCCGGGGAGCAGCTCGCGGGCCGGGCCCCCCTCGGTGACCCACCCCCCGTCGGGCCGTTGCTGGAGAAGGGCGCCCTGGCCCCGTTCGTCGATGCCGACGACGACGAGCGCCAGGCCCTCCGGCTCCTCGCGGTGGCAGGCGAGCTGTCGGTCGGGGCCCTGCGGCGCGCCGTCCCTGCGATCCCGGCCCGGTGGGTCGAGGGTCTCTCGTCGTCGGGACTCCTCGTGGTCGAGGAGGGGCAGGCCCGCCTGGCCGACCGCATCGCCCGGGCCGCGCTGGTCCACGGGCTCGACGAGGCCGAGCGGCGCCAGGTGCACGCGCTGGTGGCCGACCTCCTCGACCCCGCCGACCCGATGAGGGCGTGGCACCGGGCGTCGGCCCTCTCCGCGCTCGACGAGGAGGTGGCCGCAGAACTGGCGACCGAGGCCGTGCGGGCTCGGAGCCGGGGAGCGCTGGGCACCGCGGCGGCGTGGTTCGAGCGTGCGGCGGCGGTCTCCCCCGAACCGGCGACGAGGGCCGAGCGCCTGCTGGACGCGGCGAGGGCACACCTCGACGGTGGGCACCCGATGCCGACGGCCGCCTTGCTGACCCAGGTCGAAGCGGTGCGGCGCCGGCTCCCGCCGGGCCCGGTCGCCGACACCACCGCTGCCGACGCGGCGTCGATCGGCGCAATGCTGGCCCTCGCCTCCGGCGCGGTCGACCAGGCGATGGCCCGCCTCCACCACGTCGTCGGCCTGCTCGCGCCCTCCGACCCGCGACGCGGCGCCCGGGTCCTGCTCGACGCCGTGCCTGCGGTGCTGCGGTCGGGCCACGCTCGCCACGCACCGGCGCTGCTGACCGACGCGGCCACGCTTCTCGCCCTCGATCCCGGTGCCGCCGTCGCCCCGAGGGG
>CAMFLJ010000279.1 GCA_945957335.1 uncultured Actinomycetes bacterium
CTATCCTCTTCGTCGGCAGCGTCAGATGTGTATAAGAGACAGGCGGCGAGCATGGCGACCTGGCGGGCCTCGGGGCGGGTGCCACGCACCCACCACAGCCCCTTCACCCGCCCGAAGTAGAAGTGCTGCCGGGCCAGCGACGGCAGGTCGGCGCGGGGGAGGTAGCCCGACACCAGGTCGGGCTCGAACCAGACCACCCGACCGGCATCGCGGTAGCGGCGGTTGAGGGCCCAGTCCTCGTTCAGGGCGACGTCGTCGTCCCACCCGCCGAGCTCGACGAGCTCCCGGGTGCGGAACACGCCCATCCACACCGTGTCGGTCGGCCCCGGCTCGGTGGCCCGTCGGTAGCGGGCGAAGCCGGTGGAGTAGCGGTTGGACAGGGCCCGGGCGATGCCCCGGTCGGTGAGCGACCCCGAGCGGGCCACGGGCACCTGGCGCCCGCCGACGACCCCGACCTCGGGCCGCGCCGCCAGCACGGCCGCGCACCGCTCGACGTAGTCGGGTTGCACGCGGCTGCGGGCATCGAGGCGGACGAGCACCTCACCGCGGGCCTCGGCGAGGCCGACGTTGAGGCTGGTGGAGGTGCGACGGCGGGGGTTGGACACGACCCGGAGATCGAGGCCGAGCTCGGCCGCAGCGCCCTTCGCGACCTCGACCGTGGCATCGGTCGAGCACCCGTCGACCACGACCACGTCGATCAGCTCGGCCGGGTGGGTCTGGGCTGCGACCGCCTCGAGGCACCCACGCAGGTCGCCCTCCTCGTCCAGCGCCGGGACGATCACCGTGACCGTGGGCCGTTCGGTCACCGACCACCGCCCGTCAGCACGCTGCGGATCGTGCGGCCCACGATGCGCATGTCGAGCGCCAGGCCCTGGTGGCGGAGGTACCAGAACTCGTACTGCAGCTTCTCGCGGGCGTCTTCCTCGTCGGCGCCGTACGGGTACTTCACCTGGGCCCAGCCGGTGATGCCGGGGCGCACCAGGTGGCGCAGGTCGTAGAACGGCAACGCCTCGGTGAACTGCTCGACGTAGTGCGGCTGCTCGGGCCGGGGCCCGACGATGGAGAGGTCGCCGCGGAGCACGTTCCAGGCCTGGGGGACCTCGTCGAGGTGGCTCTTGCGGAGGAACCGGCCGAACGGCGTGACGCGTGGGTCACTGACCCGGGTGGTCTCCCCCGCCGTCGTGGCCTGGGGCTCCATCGTCCGGAACTTGAGGATGCGGAACGAGGCGCCGCCCTTGCCGACCCGCTCCTGGCCGAAGATCAACGATCCTCGGCCGGCCACGAGGTCGCCCACCAGCACGAACGGCACGAGCAGCACGAACAGCACCATGCCGACCAGGCCGAACACGATGTCGACCATGCGCTTGAGGCGCCCGTAGCGGGCCCGGTGGACCTCACCGACGTCGAAGAGCAGCGACGCCCGCTCGAGGTCGGCCAGCGGCACCTTGCCCAGCCAGGCGTCGGTGAACTGGGCGTAGGTGCGCACGCGGATGCCGCGCGAGTGGAGCTCGGCGGCCTGGTCGATCACCGAGCCGTCGGCCTCGGCGACCGGGTCGAGCACCACCACCGTGGCGTTGAGCTCGACCGCCCGCTGCACGAGCGGCCCGTCGGCGGCGGGCTTGCCGTCGGGCTGGCCCGCGGTGTCCGGAAGGAGCACGCCGACGATGGCGGCCTCGCGCTCGGGGGCGCGACGAAGGTCGACGCGCAGGGGCGCAGCCTCCTCGGGTGAGCCGACCACCAGCACGCGGTCGCGCTCGGCGTCGCGCTGCCGGCCGCCGGCCGCCAGGGCGGCGCACAGCAGGTACCACGGCACCAGGACGATGGCCGTGCCGAACACAACGAACCGGGGCAGCAGTGCGTCGCCGGTGAGCAGCTGGAGCACCGAGATCACCACGGCACCGCTCACCGCGGCGATCACTGAGGTGACGAGGGCCCGGCCCGCGGTGCGGGGCAGCTCGGGCAGTCCGAGCCCGTAGGCCGTGACCATGAGGACGCCGATGTAGAGCAGCGACCAGCCGAAGCGGAACGTGCCGGTGTAGCTGTAGGGCGGATCGGCGATGGCGCGCGAGTGGTAGACGCTCAGCCCCACCACGGCGACGACGATGCCGCCGTAGAGGGCGAGGCGCGCTCCCCGCCTCATCTGCCCGAGCCGCCGGTCAGCGGGGCTCGAGCAGGGGCGCGAGGAAGCGACCGGTGTGGCTCTCCGGTGTGGCCGCCACCTGCTCCGGCGTGCCCTCCACCACCACGGTGCCTCCTCCGCTGCCCCCCTCGGGGCCCAGGTCGATGATCCAGTCGGCTGTCTTGATGACGTCGAGGTTGTGCTCGATCACCAGGACAGTGTTCCCTTGATCGACCAGCCGGGAGAGGACCGTGAGCAGTTTTCTGATGTCCTCGAAGTGGAGGCCGGTGGTGGGCTCGTCGAGGATGTAGATCGTGTGGCCGGTGGAACGCTTCGCCAGCTCACTGGCGAGCTTCACCCTCTGTGCCTCACCGCCGCTCAGCGTGGTGGCCGGCTGACCCAGCTTCACGTAGCCGAGGCCCACGTCGACGATGGTCTGGAGATGGCGGGAGATCGCCGGCTGGTTGGCGAAGAAGGTGACGCCCTCCTCGCAGCTCATGTTCAGGACGTCGGAGATGTTCTTGTCCTTGAACGTGATGTCGAGCGTGTCGCGGTTGTAGCGGGCGCCCTTGCAGACCTCGCAGGGGACGTACACGTCGGGCAGGAAGTGCATCTCGATCTTGATGGTGCCGTCGCCGGCGCAGGCCTCGCAGCGGCCGCCGGCGACGTTGAACGAGAACCGCCCGGGGAGGTAGCCGCGCACCTTGGCCTCGTGGGTCTGGGCGAACAGCTTGCGGATGTGGTCGAACACGCCGGTGTAGGTGGCGGGGTTCGAGCGGGGCGTGCGCCCGATCGGCGACTGGTCGATGTTGATGACCTTGTCGATCTGGTCGAGGCCCTCGACGGTCTTGTGCCGGCCCGGAGGCGTGCGCGAGCCGTAGACCTTCTGCATCAGCGCCCGGAAGAGGATGTCGTTGACCAGGGTGGACTTGCCCGAGCCCGACACGCCGGTGACGGCCACGAACGCACCGAGCGGGAACTCGACGTCGACGTCCTTGAGGTTGTGCTCGCGGGCGCCGCGCACGACGAGCTTGCCGCCGCCGAGCGGCCGGCGGGCGGCCGGCACCGGGATGACCTTGCGGCCCGAGACGTACTGGCCGGTGAGCGACGCCTTGGAGCGCAGCAGGCCCTTGACCGGTCCGGCATAGACGACGTCGCCGCCGTGCTCGCCGGCGCCGGGGCCGATGTCGACGACGTAGTCGGCCACCTTGATGGTGTCCTCGTCGTGCTCGACGACGAGCACCGTGTTGCCGAGGTCGCGGAGGCGCACGAGCGTGTCGATGAGGCGTCGGTTGTCTCGCTGGTGCAGGCCGATGGACGGCTCGTCGAGCACGTAGAGCACACCGACGAGGCCCGAGCCGATCTGTGAGGCCAGGCGGATGCGCTGGGCCTCCCCACCCGCGAGGGTGCCGGCCGAGCGGCCCAGGCTGAGGTAGTCGAGGCCGACGTCGAGGAGGAAGCCCATGCGGGCGTTGACCTCCTTCACGACGCGCTCGGCGATGATGCGGTCGCGCTCGGACAGCTCGAGGTCGTTGAGGGCCTTGGCCGCGTCGGCGATCGACATGTCGGAGAGGTCGTGCAGCGTGTGGCCGTCGATGGTGACGCCGAGGCTGAGCGGGTTGAGGCGCGCACCCCCGCACTCGGGGCACGGCACCTCGCGCATGTAGCCCTCGATCTGCTCGCGCATGTTGTCGCTCTCCGCATCGGAGTGGCGACGCTGGAGCCAGGGCACGACGCCCTCGTAGCGGGCGTCGTAGGAGCGCTGGCGGCCGTAGCGGTTCTTGTAGCGGACCTGCACCCGGCCGGAGGCGCCGGTGCCGTAGAGGAGCAGCTTCTGCTCCTTCTTCGACAGCTTCGACCACGACCGGTCGATGTCGATGCCGTTGGACTCGCACACCGCCTCGAGGAGGCGACCGAAGTACTGGGTGCGGGCGCTGGCCCACGGCGAGATGGCGCCCTCGGCGATGGTGAGGTCGGGGTTGGGCACGATGAGCTCGGGGTCGACCTCGAAGCGGGTGCCGAGGCCGTCGCAGTGCTCGCACGCGCCGTAGGGCGAGTTGAACGAGAAGTTGCGGGGGGCGAGCTCCTCGAAGCTGAGACCGCAGGTGGGGCAGCCCAGGTGCTGGGAGAACGTGAGGATCTCGTCGTCGAGGCCGGAGTCGTCGTGGCGGCCGACGATCTGCACCTCGGCCACGCCCTCGGCGATGCGCAGCGCCGTCTCCAGCGAGTCGGTGAGGCGCCGCTCGATGCCGTCGCGCCGCACGAGGCGGTCGACGACGACCTGGATGGTGTGCTGCTCGTAGCGGGCGAGGTCGACGGTGTCGGTGAGCTCGTGGAGCTCGCCGTCGATGATGGCGCGGGCGAAGCCCTGGCCGGCGAGGTCGGTGAGGAGCGTGTCGTAGGTGCCCTTGCGGCCACGCACCACCGGCGCCAGGACCTGGAACCGGGTGCCCTCGGGCAGCTCGAGCACGCGGTCGACGATCTGCTGGGGGGTCTGGCGGGTGATGACCGTGCCGTCGTTCGGGCAGTGCGGCACCCCGATGCGGGCGAACAGCAGCCGGAGGTAGTCGTAGACCTCGGTGATGGTGCCGACGGTGGAGCGCGGGTTTCGCGAGGCCGACTTCTGGTCGATCGAGATGGCCGGCGAGAGGCCCTCGATGAAGTCGACGTCCGGCTTGTCCATCTGGCCCAGGAACTGCCGGGCGTACGCCGACAGCGACTCCACGTAGCGGCGCTGACCCTCGGCGAAGATGGTGTCGAACGCCAGCGAGGATTTGCCCGAGCCGGACAACCCGGTGAAGACGATGAGGGCGTCCCGGGGTAGATCAAGGTCGACACCGCGCAGGTTGTGCTCGCGCGCAC
>CAMFLJ010000280.1 GCA_945957335.1 uncultured Actinomycetes bacterium
GCGCCGCGGTCGCGGCCGACCTCGCGGCGCTGGCCCCGACCACCACCGCCGGGCCGGTGGGCACGCCCACCCTGCTCGACCTCACCCGGGTGGCGCCGACCGACGCCACCACGACAGGCTCGACGACCCGGCCGTGGCCGGCGGCGATGGCGACGGCGACGGCGACGCGGTCGACGGCACCCGAGCCGACCTCACCCGACAGCCGACCCCGGGCCTGGCCCCTGGTGCTGGCCGGCACCGCCCTCGTGCTCGCCCTCGCGCTACTCGCCGGGTTCGGGATGTGGAACCGGGTCGGCACGGCGGACGGCCCCGACGCGGTCGCCACCGACACCTCGGCGGCGACGACCTCGACCGTCGACCCCTCCGCCACCGCCCCCGTGGCCGCGGTGGTCACCGCGGTCGCCCCGACCACGACCACGACCGTCGCCCCCACGCCCGCCCCGGCCGCCAAGGGCAAGGACAACAGCGCCGCCAAGGGCGGCCCCGGGGCGAAGGGCAAGGGCCAGGGCTAGCGGCAGCCTCGGCCCCGCCCGCGGAGCGGTGCCGTCACCACGACGGCGGCGCGTCGAGCGGATCCACCCGCCACCGGCGGGGGTGGCGCACGGTCGGGCGGTGGAAGCGGCCGCACCGGTCGGACGACCAGCGGGCCGGCGACGCGGCCACGAGCGAGCAGAGCGCGAGCAGGACGTGGTCGTAGTTGACCCGCCAGCCGGCGAAGTCGCGCCAGGCCTGCTCGCGATCGGCGACCAGCGGCAGGCCGGCGGCGGCCAGCTCGTCGAGCACGGCGTCGAACTCCGCACGGGTCACCGAGATCGGGTCGTTGGGAGCGGGGTCGTCGTTCGACGGCAGGCTGTAGAACGCGGCGATGTCGCGCAGGGCCAGGAAGCCGGCGCGCAGCATCAGGGTGGCTTCCGGCTGGCTCGGGTGGTCGATGGCGGCCTCGGAGATGGCGGCGGTGTCGAGCACCGCGCCGGCCGTGGTGATCCACGAGTTCGACCAGGCCTGCGAGCGGAAGTGGGCCAGCGACGCCTGCGAGGTGTGGCTCTCCTGGAGCTCCTCGAACCACGTCTCCCACGGCTCCCACTCCATGCCCAGGCGGTCGACCCAACCGATGGCGTGGAGGCGGGTGAGGAACTGCGTCGGGGTGGGAGGGCTGCCGGCCCGCACCTCGAACTTCAGCACCTGCTCCTCGCGCCGGGAGAAGTGCCCGTAGATCGTGGGCAGGTACGCGATCAGCAGGGCGACCACGCCGAGGCCGATGAGCGCCTCGAGCACGGCGAGCGACATGGCGGCGTCGTTGGGGGCGGCCACGAACCCGAGCGTGGTGACCGACGAGCCCGACAGCTCGAGCGCACCGGCCCAGGTGAGGTCGCTCACCGCCCAGTGCATCGGCACGAAGGCCACGATCACCGACACCGCCCACACGAACGCCAGCACCAGCAGCGACACCGGCGCGTAGCGGGCCATGACGGCATGGCGCCTCTCCGGGTCGTGGTGGCGCCCGGCCAGGGGCCCGTAGATCGCCCGCATCGACAGGAACACGATGCGGGTGAGCATCACCGGCTCACCCCGCGGCACGACCACCGTGCGCACGGCCGAGCGCAGCACCGCCTGGAGCAGCACCACGCCGAGGACGAAGGCCACCACGGGGGGGCGACGATCACCGCGGGCTCCTGTCCATGGCCCGGGAGCCTACGCACGAGGGCGAACCGACCCACCGGTTGCGCTAGACCGTGATGGCCGCCTGGAGGGACCGGCGCGGCGCAGGGGGTTCGAGATGAAGGCGTTCCAGCTCATCGGCGGCTCGGCCGATGTCGACGAGACCACGGCGCTCAACGACGTCGCCCAGCCCGACCCGGGCCCGGGCCAGGTGCTCGTCCGGGTGGGCGGCGCCGGCGCGTGCCACAGCGACGTGAGCCTGATGGAGTTCTCCGCCGGCGGCCGCCGCGACGTGCCGATGACCCTCGGCCACGAGAACGCCGGGTGGATCGAGGCGTTCGGCCCCGGGACGATCGAGACCCCCGGCCTCGAGGTCGGCGCACCCGTCGCCGTCTACGGCGCGTGGGGCTGCGGTGCCTGCCAGAACTGCCGCAAGGGCATCGAGAACTACTGCCTCAACGTCACCGCCAGCGGCCCCGGGCTCAGCGTCGACGGCGGCATGGCCGAGTACCTGCTGGTGCCCGCCACCCGCTACCTCGTGCCCCTCGCCGACCTGGCGCCGGCCGAGGCCGCGCCGCTCACCGACGCCGGCCTCACCCCGTACCACGCCATCAAGGCGGGCCTGCACCTGCTGGTGCCCGGCTCCTTCGCCGTGGTCATCGGCGCCGGCGGCCTCGGCCACCTCGCCGTGCAGTTCCTGAAGGCGCTGTCGCCGGCCACGGTGATCTGCGTCGACCAGCGCGAGTCCGCCCTCGAGGTGGTGGCCGGCCTCGGCGCCGACCACACCGTCGTGGCCGGCCCGGGCGCGGCCGAGGAGATCCGCGGCATCACCGGCGGGCGGGGCGCGGAGATGGTGCTCGACATCTGCGGCTACGACGACACCCTGGCGCTGGCCGGCGCGGTGGCGGCGCCGCTCGGGCGGCTCACCATCGTCGGCGTGGGCGGCGGCACGCTGCCGATGAACTTCTTCGCCTTCCCCTACGAGTGCTCGGTGCAGAGCACCTACTGGGGCTCGATCACCGAGCTCGAGGAGCTGCTCGCCCTGGCCCGCACCGGCGGGTTCCGGGTGCACGCCGCCACCTACACCCTCGACCAGGCCGCCGGGGTCTACCGGTCGATGGTGGGCGGCACCCTGCAGGGCCGGGCCGTCATCGTCCCCAACCAGAGCTGACGGCGGCGGGTCGGAGCCGTCGACTCCGACCCATCGCTCAGACCCGGCCGAGGGTGACCACGAGGTGGCCGGGATGGGCGTCGGGGTCGGCGTCGGCGGCGTCGACGACCTCCTCGACGGTCCAACCGGCCTCCTCCAGCCAGGCCAGCGCGACGGCCCGGGGCGGCACCGTGAGCACCGGCTCGCCGATCTCGGCCATGCGGCCGTCCTCGTGCCCCACGCGCCCGGTGGCGCCGTCGGGCTCGCGGGTGGTGACGCTGGCCACGAGGGTGCTGCCCGCCGCCGATCGATCGGCGGCCGCGGCGGGCAGGGCCCGGAACCACTGCTCCGGGAGGTAGCGCAGCACGCCCTCGAGGACCCACAGGGTGGCGCGCCCCGGGTCGTGGCCGGCGGCCGCCAACGCGTCGCCCAGGCCGGGGGCGGTGAAGTCGGCGGGGACGAAGGCGACGTCGTCGACGTCTCGGCCCAGCTCGGCCAGACGGGCCCGCTTGTCGGCCTGGGTGGCCGGGTGGTCGACCTCGAGGAACCGGACACCGGGCGTGCGGAAGCGCAGGGCCCGGGCGTCGTAGCCGGCGCCGAGGATCACGACCTGGTCGACGCCCGACGCCAACGCCCGCACGACGGCCCCGTCGATGACCCGCGTGCGCACCGAGATCCAGGCGCGCAGGGCGGCGCGGCCGCTCCCCTCCCCCGCCGGGCCGGGCTCGCGCCCCGACGCCAGCGACCGCGCCAGGGCCAGATCCGCGCCGGGGTCACCGTCGGGGCTGGCGGGCCGCTCCATGCGGGCCCGGAACAGGGCCACCGCCAGGGCGGTCAGCGACGGCTGGTCGGCGCGCACCGGGGCAGGAGCGACGGCGGAAGCGACGGGTGGCGAGGGTGGGCGACCGGCGGGTCAGGCCGCCGGCTTCTTCTCCGGGCGCCAGAAGACGATGAGCAGCAGCGCCGCGCCGCCGATGCCGACGGCGGCGGTGATGGCGAAGGCGCCCAGGCCCGAGACCCACTCGAAGCCGAGGGCGTTGTCGAGCGACGCCTTGCCCGGGCCCATGGCCCCGAGGGCGAGGCCGCTCATGATCAGCGAGGCGACGTACTCGTAGCCCTCGCCCGGCCGGAAGATGAAGAAGCCGTTCTTGAGGTGGTTGGTGATGAGCGCCACGGTCATGGTGCCCACCACGCCGGCGGCGGCCAGCGGGGTGAAGAGCCCGAGGATCAGCATGGCGCCGGCCCCGACCTCGGTGAGGCTCGCCAGCCAGGCGTGCAGGATGCCGGGCTTCATGCCGAGCGAGGCGAACCACCCGGCGGTGCCCTGGATCTTGCCGCCCCGGAAGATGTGGTTGATGCCGTGGGCCAGCATGATCACGCCGACGGCGACGCGCAGGATGACGAGGCCCAGCGTGAGCCCGTCGACGTCGTAGATGGCGTTGCCGGCTGCGGCGGCGAGGACGTTCACTCGCGCTCCCCCTTGGTGGTCGGACGTGCTGGTGGTCGGACGGCAGTGCGACCGTGCGGTCGGACAGCCGCCCACACTAGGAGGTCCGCCCTCGCCGCCCCGCCATCAGCGGAAGTCGCGGGAGGCGACCCGGGCGGGCAGGGGCAGCGGCTCGAGCTTGTCGGCCACCACGTTGGTGACGCCCTCGGCCCGCTCGAGGCGGCCCCGCACCAGCAGGGCGGCCGACGTGCGGGCCACCCGCCGGTAGCGCTGCCACAGGCCCTTCGAGCAGATGACGTTGATCAGGCCGGTCTCGTCCTCGAGGTTGATGAAGGTCGTGCCCGCCGCGGTGGCGGGGCGCTGGCGGTGGGTGACCACGCCGCCCACCAGCACG
Source organism: uncultured Actinomycetes bacterium (assembly GCA_945957335.1). GTDB lineage: Bacteria > Actinomycetota > Acidimicrobiia > Acidimicrobiales > Acidimicrobilacustridaceae > CAMFLJ01. Next base: position 4,651 of record CAMFLJ010000280.1, read on the forward strand.
CGGTCGCCAGCGGGCACCGTGCGCAGGCCCCGGGCGGTGACGACCCCGAGGCGGTCGAGGTGGTCGCGCACGAACCGGGTGGGGTGGCCGTCGGGGGCGACGCCGGTGGCCCACAGGTCGGCCGAGGAGGTCTCCTGCTCCGACAGCCCCGGCAGCTGGGGCGCCTCGACCCCGGTGACCACGCCGGCCAGCTTGTCGACCCCGCCCTGGGCCACCGCGCCGGCCGCCCACAGCGCCCGGCGACGGTCGAGGGGCCGGCCGCCCGCGTCGGAGAGGCAGGCGAAGGCCCCGGCGGTGGCGAGGGCCTCGAGG